>PBBX01000030.1 GCA_002716725.1 bacterium
GAGCTTGCTTTCCTTTTAATAAAGAATGAATAAAATAACCAAGAATAATAAAAAAACCAACCGCTAAAATCCAACTTCCAATAGTAGACATCACATGATAAGGTTGAAATTCTGGCAAATAATTATAATAACGTCGTGGCATCCCCTTAGATCCCATAATAAATTGAATAAAGAAAACCATATTAAATCCAACAAAAACAAAAATAAAAGCAATACGAGCCGCTACTTCACTATACATTTTTCCAAACATTTTAGGCCACCAATAATGTAGCCCTGCTAAAAAAGCCATAACCGTACCACCCATCATAACATAATGAAAATGGGCCACGACAAAATACGTATCATGCAAATGAATATCAAGCGATAATGAACCTAAAACAACCCCGGTAAACCCCCCGATAGTAAATAAAAATATAAACGATAAAAAATATAAAAATGGTGATTTTAAATCAATGGATCCTGTATACATCGTAGCAATCCAATTAAAAACCTTGATACCTGATGGAATTCCAACTAAAAATGTTAATAAAGAAAACAACATAGTTGCATAAGGAGACTGTCCACTAACATATAAGTGATGTCCCCAAACCAAAAATGAAATAAAGGCAATCGCCATACTAGAATAGGCCATTAACTCATATCCAAACAATTTTTTCTTACAAAACGTTGCAACAACTTCTGAAATAACACCCATCGCTGGTAAAATCATAATATAAACAGCAGGATGACTATAAAACCAAAAAAAATGTTGAAATAAAACAGGATCACCACCCAAAGCAGGATCAAAAATACCAATACCAATCGTTCGTTCCAACATTAACAACAAAACCGTAATCGCAAGAACAGGTGTTGCAAGAACCTGAATAATAGCAGTGGAATATAATGTCCAAATAAATAAAGGCATCTTAAACCACGATAAGCCAGGGGCACGCATTTTATGAACTGTAACGATAAAGTTAATACCTGTTAAAATAGACGAAAATCCAAGTATAAAAACACCCATAATCATAGGAATAACGGATGTATCTGTTGATGATGAGTATGGCGTATAAAACGTCCAGCCTGTATCAACAGACCCCCCTATAATAGAATAAAAACAAAAAACAGCACCTATTACATAAATCCACAAACTAGCTAAATTTAACTTAGGAAACGCAACATCAATAGCACCTAACTGAATAGGTAAAAAGAAATTACCTAAAGAAGCAGGAATAGATGGCACTATAAATAAAAAAACCATAATAGCTCCATGTAACGTAAATGCCTGATTATATTGTTTAGCTGTTAGGTAAAGAGCACTCGGAGTCAATAATTCTAAACGTAATAATATTGCAAACACACCCCCTAGAAAAAAAGCTAATAAAACAAAAGCCAGATACATAATACCAATACGCTTATGATCAACGGTAAAAATCCATGATTTAATTCCCTTGGTAGCATTAATATAATTAGTTCTGGAAGACATGAATTACTCCTTTAGCGTTTTAATATATTCAATTAAAGCATTAATTTCACGATCTGATAATAAACCAGCATATGAATTCATAACATTAGGATATCCTTTCGCTATTTTATTAGCTGGATAAACAATAGACTCTCTTAAATAATTATCATCAATTAAAACAGATTCTCCAGATTCTAGCTCTCGCATAGTACCATAAGCATTCTTCCAAGTTGGCCCAATAACACGACTGCCATCAATAGAGTGACATGCATTACAAGCCTTACTTTTATAAAGCCTCTTGCCAAGAATAGGTAATGGTGTTTCTGTATCTTCACCCGTTTCTTTCCACTCTTCAAAATCACTACGCGACATAACAATTAATTTTGCATCCATATTAGAATGTTGCGCACCACAATATTCCGTGCAAAAAATTTGAAATGTCCCAATTTTTGTAGCTTCAAACCAAAGATGCGAATACCGATTTGGTTGAACATCACGCTTGACTCTAAAATTAGGAATAAAAAAACTATGTAAAACATCCTTTGAAGACATAACTAACTTTACTGCCTGACCAACAGGAACAACCAAATCATCACTAGGTCGTTTATCTGTATCAGGATATTCAAAATACCAACGCCATTTTTCCCCAACCACGCGAATTTCCATTGCATCATCAGGAGCAACCATTAATCGCAAATAATCTCTAAACCCCCAATAAAAAATCCCCATAACAATAATTAAAGGAATTACTGTCCAAATAACTTCTACAGTCATATTGTGAGCAATTTGTTTTTGAGCAACTTGATTTTTTTTAGTACGTTTATATTTTAAACAAAAATATAACGTTACTAACGTAATTCCAATTGTACCAAAAACAGAAAACCATAAAATAACATTAAATTGAACATCAACAATATCTGATAATGTAGAATAAGAACCTGGCAACCATGTAGTTCCATAATCAACTAAACTCGTAATGCTATCTTGTTCACTCATTTTACTGACTAACGTTCCTTTACCTTATTAAGCCTATAGATCAACCCAATCATCATAAAAATAGTTACTGTACCAGCTAACTTCATTAACTTGATAGCTTCTAGCACATATCCCTGTTCGTTGGGATCATAATTATAACAAAACAACAATAGAGATTCTACAGTAGAAATAACATTATTCTTTTTTGACTCAGTAATTGACATACTCAAATCAAATGATCTAAACGTAATGCCATATAAATAGCGAGTTATTAACCCTGAGGGTGATAAAAAAATTAAAGCAGATGAATGAGCATATTGATTCGATTTTTCATTAAAATAATATCGAAACCCAACACTATCTGCTAACTTTCGAACAACCTCTTCAGGACCAAACAAAAACTCCCAATTATCAGAGTTACCATTAACTGATTTTAATGAATGTTTATGCTTCATAGCAAACTCTTGGGTTGTTTTTAATGTATCACGATGATCAAATGAAATCGATAAAATTTGAACGTTTTCTAACTCCTTATTTGGCAACAAATTTAAGCCATTAACCATTCCATCTACAATTAAATGACATAAACGTGGGCAAGTAAAATATGCAAAATTTAAAATAACAGGACCTTGATTTAAATAAGTAGATAAAGCAACTAATTCTCCTTTAGAATTAGTTAACTCATAATCCAACAATACAGAATCCCCTAACTTTTCAATAATGCTTGTATTGACAAACTCATCAGGGATTCTCTCCGCTGAAAAACTAGAAAAAGTAGTTAATAAAAGAAAAAAACTAATTATAACGTTTAATAACATAGTGAATACCAACATCAATTGGAACTTTTACTACACCTTGCGATTTATCAACCCAACGCAAATCATCTAATTGAAATTCATATTCTTGATTTAATACATCCAATTTAGGCGTTTTAACCAGATCACGTTTTTGATTTTTATCATGTGACAACATCGAAGTAAACAAGAAATAACTAAAAATAACGACAATCAGTAAAAATACAGCCGTAATCAAAATACCTAAGCTAACATTAAATGCTTGGGGTTCATCTTCGTAATATTTAATTTCTACATCAGACATTATAATCCCTCCTAAAAATTAACAAAATTTAAGGATTCAGATAAACGTGGATCCTTTTTTGGAATCAAACAAACCTTATTAAGGTTCTTAAAAAACATAGCAAAGTAAATACAAGAAAAGCCAATAAATAAGGTAATATCCATAAAATGGATATCTAAACCATCTGGAGCAACATTAGGTATAATAATCCAATATAAATCGACAAAGTGCATAAAACAAATCCATAAAACCATACAAGCATGATAAACCAAATGCCGCTTTAACCAACGTGAAATAAAAAATACAAATGGAATACCAAAATGACCAACACACAATAAAATAGTTACAAACGTCCAAGATCCTTCAAAATGTTTAAGATAAAAATCAGTTTCTTCAGGAACACTAGCATACCAAATCAAAAAAAACTGGCAAAAAGCAATATAACTCCAAAAAATATTAAAGCCATATATTAACTTACCCAAATCATGATAATGCTCTACCGTCACAATATCCTTAAGCAAATTTTTTCGTCTAAGATACATATACATTAACGATGTAACAGAAAAAGCAATTAATACCGCTCCGGCAAATATATAGACGCCAAAAATAGTTGAATACCAATGAGGTGTTATAGACATTACTAAATCAACAGCAGCAAATGTTAACGTTAAAGCAAACAAAATCATACTATAACTTGCAGATCGTTCTAAATCTAAAGTAAGTTGATGATCGCCTGTTTCATCTTGTAAAACCGATTTTTTAAAAAATGTTTTAGATATCCAAGACCATATAAAAAAATATAAAATTATCCTAATAAAAAAGAAAACCTGATTTAACCAAGGCCGCTTAATCTGTAATAAATGATCATGAGCAACAGCATCCAAATGAGTCCAATGATATAAATCATGCATACCAAATATAATCGGAATAAATAAAACCAACATTAAGGGTATATTTCTCATCAAAACTTCAGGAACTCGACGAATAACAACACTCCACCCCGCTGTAGTAAGATATTGCAATAAAACAATAAACATAGCACCTAGCGTTAACGTAAGAAAAAACATATAGGTAGTTAGATAAGAAAAATAAAAATAATGTGTATCAAAGAAAAATAAAATAAAGGAAATAAAAGAAAAAATCCCACCAATAACAAAAAGAGTCCGAGTAATAGATCCAAATTTATCAAAAGCATCAATATCATTCTCAATTAATTGTTTTGTACTCATAACATACCTCTCAAAGTGATTTAAGTTTTTGTTGATATTCTAATGGAACATCCTGAAAATTCATTTTATTTGAAACCTGCAATGCTCTGATATAAGTAACAATAGCCCAACGATCTGATTCTTTAATTTGCTGAGAATAAGAAGGCATCGTGCGAATACCATGTGTAATAATATCAAACAGCTGTCCATCCGTATAAGAAACAATCGCATCATCCCAATAGGGTTTTGGCTTAAACCATCCATACTCCATAATAATGCCATTACCAGACCCATCCTTACCATGACACATCGAGCAATAAATATCATAACGCTCCTGCCCACGCTTTAAAACAGCATTTGTAACATCTATAGGAACCGTCTTCACCCATAAGCCTTCCTTATTTTTCCCAGTATAAAACCTGATATTTTTTTGTTTAATAATTGCATCACGATGTTCAGGATATGAAATATCTGATTCCATACCCCAGGCAATCGTATGATCTGGCATTAACTGAGGATTTTCTTGTGGCTTAATACTCGCTTGAAAATCCATATTAGGATTCAAATGAACCGGAGGTTTTTCAGAACGCCATCCACGACATCCTCCCAAACAAAATAAAATAAAAATCACTACTAACAGTCTCATTCATCATCCTCAATAACTTCAATATGCTTAACATCTAATGTAGCAAATAAATCACGTAACTTATCTCGATCATAACCTTTTTCATTAGAATCAATACCAATAAAAAAACCATGACTCGTTACTTTTCTAAAATAATCACTTTTAAATATAGGGTTATAATGTTGAGGCAATTTATTTAACGCAAACATACCAAAAACAGCAGAAAACGCTGAAAACAAAACCATTAGCTCAAAAGTTACAGGAATAAATGCTTGATAACTAAAAAATGGCTTTCCACTAATAATAAGGGGATAATGTAACGAAACCCAAGTTTGTAAAGAAAAACCAGCAATTAAACCTGTAGCTCCACCACATAAAACAATCCACCCTAACTTTGAATGCTTCAACCTCATAGCATCATCCATCCCATGAATTGGA
Organism: bacterium; assembly: GCA_002716725.1. Taxonomy (GTDB): domain Bacteria; phylum Margulisbacteria; class Marinamargulisbacteria. Next base: position 5,768 of record PBBX01000030.1, read on the forward strand.
AAAGGAGAATATGTTTCATACGTTGTATACCCACAATTTGATAATTTTTCTGCTGCTTTTAATAATTTACCTGGTGTCGAAAACTCTGCTAACAAAATTTCATTCATAACTAATGCTCCTCACCATAATGAGGGTCTGCTTCAGGCATAACATTTTTAATCTCAGAAATAGAAATAACAGGCAAAAACCGTAAAAACAATAAAAACAAAGTAAAAAATAACCCAAATGACCCAATAAATGTACACACATCCACCCAGGTTGGTGAATAATATCCCCATGATGATGGTAAAAAATCCCGATGAAGTGATGTAACCGTAATAACAAAGCGTTCAAACCACATACCAATATTCACAAAAATACTAACAATAAACATAATAGGAATACTCGTCCTACATTTCTTAAACCAAAATAATTGTGGAGATATAACATTACAAGAAACCATAATCCAATACGCCCAAGCATAAGGTCCTGTTGCTCTATTAATAAACGCAAATGTTTCATACTGATATCCCGAATACCAAGCCATAAAAAACTCCATACCATAGGCATAGCCTACTAACATACCTGTCAATAAAATAATCTTATTCATTCTCTCAAGATGCCCAATGGTAACCAACGCCTTTAAATTAAAAAGTTGTCTAGCTAATACCATTAATGTAACAACCATAGCAAAACCAGAAAAAATAGCACCTGCAACAAAATAAGGAGGAAATATTGTCGTATGCCATCCTGGTAACTGAGAAACAGCAAAATCAAAACTTACAATAGAATGTACCGATAAAACTAACGGAGTTGCTAAAGCTGCTAATAATAAATACGCTTTTTCATAATTTTGCCAATGACGATTAGAGCCTCTCCAGCCCAATGAAAAAATACCATAAATCATTTGCCGCACTTTACTTTTAGCTCTATCTCTAACAGTAGCTAAATCAGGCACTAACCCTACATACCAAAACATCAACGATACAGTAAAATATGTACTAACTGCAAATACATCCCATAATAAAGGACTTTTAAAATTAGGCCACATTCCCATCGAGTTTGGTATTGGAAACAACCAATATGCTAACCATTGCCTACCGATATGAACACCTGGAAAAATACCAGCACATATGACGGCAAAAATAGTCATTGCTTCAGCAAAGCGATTAATAGCAGTACGCCATTTTTGACGAAATAAAAATAAAATAGCCGATATCAAGGTGCCCGCATGACCAATACCTACCCAAAAAACAAAATTTACAATCGCATACCCCCAACCAACAGGGTTATTAAGTCCCCATATACCAATCCCCTCCCATATCAAATAAGCAAGCATCGATTTTAGTAACAAAACCCCAGAAACAGCCACACAAAAAGTAATTAACCACCATGATGGCAATTTCATTTCCATAGGTCTACTTACAATCTCTGTAACCGATTCAAATGTTTCTCCAGGAACAACTAAATCAGGTCGTTTGACCTGTACAATACTACTAGTGCTTGCTGTCATGATGCCCCTTTTTTACATGATGTTTTTTATCATAAGTTGTATTTTCTGCAACAAGTACTTTATTAGGATTAAACACATTTGCCAAATAAGTAGTACGTGCCCCTAACAAAAGTTGCTCTAAAATAGAATAATTTCGTTGCTTTTTACGCCATTTATAAACCTTACTATCTTTATCCAAAATATTTCCAAAAGCAATTCCATTCGTCGGACATGCTTGTTGACAAGCCGTTTTCAAATCAACATCCTTAACAACACGTTGCTCATTAGCAGCCTTTCGTGTAGCTGATTTTAGTCGTTGAATACAATAAGTACATTTCTCCATAACACCTCTCATACGAACCGTAACATCAGGATTAAACTGCTTCGCTAAAGACTTATCAGGCTCTTTCATATAGTCAAATAAATGGTATTTCTTTTTAGGAACAGATTGAGGATGTCGTTGATGATAATCAAAAAAGTTAAATTTTCTTACCTTAACAGGACAATTATCGGCACAATATCGAGTTCCAACACACCGATTATAAACCATCACATTTAAACCTTCATCATCGTGAACAGTGGCTGCAACTGGACATACTTGCTCACAAGGCGCATTTTCACAATGCAAACAAGAACCCGGTTGTTCTAATATTTTTGGATTATCAAGATCCCCTTCATAATAACGATCCGTACGATTCCAATGCATTTCTCTACCATTCAACACCTGCTCTTTACCAACTATTGGAATATTATTTTCAGCCTGACAACTTGCCGTACAAGCATTACATGATAAACATCGATTTAAATCAATGACCATTCCCCATTGGTAGCCAGTATCAAATTTATGCTTATCCCACAAAGCCTTATCATGAGGAACCTCTTCCTGACCTTGAGCAAATTCTGGATTCTCTTGATACTCTGAAACCGTAGCATAACGAACATGAGGCCTACCCTCCATAGAACCATGGTCTTGAGTACTAGCAAATTGATGTTTCTTAGACTGCTTGATCAATGTAACATTATTAATTTTTCCATCTTTATTTAATAAATGATACGCATTAAAACCAACACCCTCCTCAATGCGATGAGGATAAGCTTTACCATACCCCATTGGAATACTAATAGAATCAAAAGCATGTCCTGGAGAAATAAAAACAGGAATATCTAAATAAGCATAATCAGTTTGTAATCGAACAAAGTCACCTGTTTTTAATGATAATTTTTTTGCTGTCTTAGGAGCAAGATAGGCTGCATTATCCCACGTTAATTTATGAATGGGGTCCGATAACTCTTGCAGCCACCCATTATTACAAAACCGTCCATCAAACACCTTATAATCTGGATACAGCGATATTTCAATATCATGCTTAGATCTATAATCTTCCGAAAGAATAATCTTGTTTTTAATACTAGGATATACAATAGTATTTTTTCTAAAAACATACCCATCATGAATCGCTTTATCATAACGAGACGATGACAAAGAATTCCAAGAGTTCTTAATGAGAGAGTAATCAGATCGATAAACACGATACACTAAATTTAATAACTCATGTTCTGACAAACCATCAACCGTTCGTCTAATAACAGGCTGAGCAATAGATAAAACACCATCAATCGACTCCAAATCATTCCAATATTCTAAATAATGCAATTTAGGAATAACCCAATTACATAACTTCGATGTTTCATTATCATAAGCTGTTAAGTGAATCCGATTGGTCGCTTTAGATAAGGCTCGCTTTAAATCCAACTCTTGAGGAACAGAAAAAACAGGATCCCCTCCAATAATCATAACCGTATCAACCTCGTTATTATTTAAATCATCAATAAGCTTTGTTATAGACTGAATGGAAGAATGTTGATTAAAATCATAATTAGAAAAAGGAATCTTTTGATAAAAAACGGTTTTAAAATTATTTCCCAAAATACTATTCAATAAAAACACTAACTGATGAACCGTTTCATCCAAAGAAGACCCCGCTGTAATTAAAGAACGTCCACGATTCGCTAATAAGTCATCCGCAACAGCAGATAAAACGTTATGATCAACAAAATCTAATTCCAGCTCTTGATAGGATACATTAGCAAACCTAGATAAACTAAACCCAACCTTCCGAGAAATTAAAACAAGTAACTGCGATAAAACATGAATCAATTCAGATTTTTTAACCGGAAAATGGTGATCTGCCTTAGCTCCGGTAACCGTATAACGCTCTTCAAAAACATATAACCTATTTAAATCAGAGTCATTATCAGGATCTCTTCGATCTGAAAAATCTCTAGAATATTGAATTTGATGATGTCCAAATGATAAAAAGTCATCCGATAAAGACACAATGACATTAGCACGTGTTAAATCAAATTTAGTATTAATATAATCTCCTGTCAAAGCATGTAAACCAATCTGACGATTATCATCATTAACAGGCTCATAACGATAAAATGTTGCATGAGGCAAAACAGAACGAATTGAATCCACTAACTTATAAGTAGAAGGAGACAAGGTATTTTCCATTAAAAACCTAAGTCCTTTTCCTGATGATTGCCTTAATTCTTTTTTTAAACCAAGCATCCAATCTTTAAAATTATCCATAGAACTAGACTTTGTTAAATACAAAGGATACTTAAGTCGATCCGGATCATATAAATCAATAATTGAAGATTGTTGAAATAATACTGAAGATCCATTTGTATTAGGATAAGTGGGATTCCCTTCAATTTTTGTAGGCCTACCCTCATGAGTTTCTGCCAAAACACCATAAACAGCCGAATTAACTTGAAATGATGTTGCATAAAAAGTAGGAACACCAGGAACTGAGTGTTCTACCTTCTTGGCATAAGGTTTAATTTTGTAATAAGGCTTTCTAATATTACACCCAGATAATCCCGCTAAGGCCGCTGTTGAACCTAAAAATTTTAAAAAATCACGACGTGAAACCCCCTCATTTAACTCAGAAGCTCCCTCTTGAAACTCTTGAAATTTAAACTTTTCAACTTGTTTATCATTATTTAAATCATCAATACTACGCCATTGTTTTTTCATAAAATTCTCCTATCGATGACACACACTACATTCAATCTTAGGGTTAAGATGATACTCTTCTACTAAGCGTTTTCCCATTTCAACCTGATCTTCATCCGGCTTCCATGAAAGATTAGTCACATGTTCCTTAGGCCAAATATAAGACTCCGGATTACGATGACAATCCAAACACCAAGACATACTTAAGGATTCAACTTGCTGAACAACCTCCATTTGATCGACTCTTCCATGACATTGTATACAAGAAACACCAGAATTTACATGGCGAGAATGATCAAAATAAGCATACTCTGGCAACATGTGAACATTAACCCAATCAATTGGCTCATTTTTATCAACATGTTCTTGTATTTTCTTTATATAGGGACTGTCTTGCTTAATCTGACTATGACAATTTAAACAAAGTTCTGATGACGGAATATTCGCATGAGCTTGTGACTCTACATTATAATGACAATATCGACAATCAATACCTAGTTCCCCCGCATGAAAGCGATGGCTATAAGGAATAGGCTGCTCTGGCTCATAGCCTACTTCCAAATGATTTGGGGAGAACCAATACCAAAATAAGTGGATTACAAATACCAAAACTAACGTTACCGTAATTAAAATAAGCGCAGGAACTCTATTAACCCATTTAGGAAATTGAAAACTTGCCGAAGATTTGTCAGAAAAACCTTTTTCTAACTCACTATTACTACCTTGATTTATATCTCTCTCTCCCATCACAAAATCATACACCTAAACAACAAAAATTAAACTTAAATTAATCTAATAAAAATAGTAAAATTTCCTAAAAAGAAACTAGTACATCCTTACTTTTAAAATAAGAATTAAACATGGATTATAACACCAAAAACAAAGCATAAGTCAAGATATAAAATTAGTAAAAAAAAAAACCTATGATAAAATTAAACTAAATATGAAAAAAAATTTTAACGTCATTCCTATTATTCAAGATAAATCTATCTTAAACATTATAAAATATGCATTAACTAACAATGATATAATAACCGAAGATATTGATCATGCTCTAAATACAAACAATATTACACCACATACATTAATTATATTAGATAAAGATTTAGATGATCATTACATAAAGTTAATTCTAAAAACCATAAAAGATAAAAACTACCACCCGTATATAATTCTTGCAATTAGCAAAAATTATCGTTATTTTTTAACAGAACCCCTAAACCCATTAATTAGTGGTATTATTTATAAACCATTTGAAATTGAAGAGTTATTTCAAATAATAAAAAATTAACCGTAACATGCTAAATCGAATAGAAGAATCTATTAATCAAATTAATATTAATTTATTTTCCGAAGAAACCATAATAAAAGAATTATTTCGAATTTTTAAACTAATTTTCTCAAAAAGCAGCATCAATATATATACATTTGATACTGAAAGAAAAAAAATTGGCATGACATTATCCAATAACAATTTATGGCCCATTCCTAACAACATGACCCGATGGCTAACGAATCCTATCAATAATAGTCAACCCCTGTATCTTCATATTAAAAATAGAAAAAAGTTTATACTAACCGATTTCACCCAATACAAAAAAGATAAAACAAACTATAATTACACATGCAACGATGGTCTTTTCATGAACATCATTAATAATGAACATGTAATTTTTGGAACCATCTTCATTCATAACTGGCATACAAAAGAAAAACTCAGCTCCCTATACAAAAACTTAGACAAAAAAATTGAAATATCCACTCATTACATAAGTCAAATTATCAATGCTATAGAAAATTATCATATCCATAAAAAAATAAAGACATTATTAGATGACAAAACCAAACTAACTCAAAAAATTCATAAAGATGAACAATCACTCAATCGACGATTAATCGAGCTAACAACATTATATGAAACATCTAATGAACTAAGCCATTCTTTAAATCATATGGAAATCATCGAAAAAGCATCAAAAAACATTAACAAAGTTATAAACTATGATACATGTGCAATTTTTCTAAAAAAAGTATTCAACAATAACGAACTCTTCGTAACAGTTGGCAGCAATTATAATGATTCCACCATTCAAGTATTAACAACCGAAACATTAAATGCTATTGATTCCTTTTTTTCTACAGAAATAAATCCTAGTACCATCAATATTAAAATAACAAAATTAAACAAAAAAAATATATCTCAACAAAAAACAATTCATTCACATGCAACCGTACCCTTAATTTTTAGAGATGAAATTATTGGAGTAATAACACTTCTATCATTTAAAAAGTTAGCCTTCCAAACAAACGAGTTTCAGTTTGTTCACACGATATCAAATAACGTTGCTTCAACACTAGGAAAAATCAAAATAATTCGCGAATTAGAAAAATCCAAAATATATTCCGTAATACAAAGTATTTCAGAACCTATTATAATCTTAGATCAAAAACATAACATCAATATTATTAATACAAAGGCAGCACAACTATTAAACATTAATAACCATAAAACCATAACCCAAAACAAACTTATTGATTTATTAAAAGACCTTTGTTTATTAAATTTATACCAAAAAGTACAGAAAACCAAACAACCCATCGTTAATGAACATGCTACCTACAACAATAAAAATTTTATGGTTAATATTTCTCCCATAATTAATAAAGAATATGGTTACGTTGGTATTATTTTCTTATTTAGAGATACAACCGAAATACAACAAATGGATCGAATTAAATCACAACGATTAGAAGCCATTTCAAAAGTAAACCTAATGATAAAGTCTATTCAAAACCTAGATAACTTATTAGAAGTTTTAATGGAATTTTTATTAAACACCACAGCTTGCAACATGGGATCGATTCAATTAAAGAAAAAAGATAGCTTTATAACAGCAGTTCATCTAAATTTTCCTGAAAAAATACGTCGTTCTTACCGATATAAAAATCGTAAAACCATTTCTGAAGAAGTTGAAAAAACAAAAAAACTAATTTTAATTGATAATTATTTTTCATCTCCAAAATTAGATCCCAATGTAAAAATATTAATTGAACTTTATTTATGTATTCCAATCATCATAAATAATAATTTAATCGGTATTATTAATTTAGCAAGAAAATATGGCACATCCGCATCAACATTCACAAAAGAAGATATTGATACATTACTGACTATCACACCACTAGTAGCAACAAGTATCCATAATTCAATGTTATACAAGGAAAAACTAGAAAAAGAAAAACTAGATCAAGAATTAAAAGTTGCATCAGAAATCCATAATAACCTACTCCCCAAAAACCTCCCTAACAATCCTAAACTATTATTTGGAACATTAAATATTCCAGCACAAAAAATAGGTGGAGATTTTTATGATTTTATGGAATTAGATAAACATCGAACTGGAATCATCATTGCTGATATTGTAGGAAAAGGAATACCCGCGGGACTATATATGGCGGTTTTAAAAAGTATCATCAATAGAAATATTCATGCCTCACAATCTCCAAAAGAAACCATCAAACAACTTAATAAAACCATTTATAATGACCCCGTAATTAATAAATTTATCCCACTATTTTATGGAATTATAGATTCAAAAAACAAACGTTTTACATATTCAAATGCAGGACATGAACCGGGTTATATTTTAAGAACAAAAAAATTTATTAAACTAGATACAAAAGGATTCCCATTAGCAGGCTATGAAAATCAAACATTTGTTGAAAAGGAAATCAAAATTGAAGATAATGATCTTTTATTTTTCTTTACAGATGGCCTATTAGAAACAAAAATAGCAAATAACACATCAATTGGGTTAAATGGAGTTAAAAGTTTTATTCAAAAAAACCAAAAATTCCCTCCCCAAACAATCCTAAATAAAATAAAAAACTATTTAACTGGAACAAAAAATAAAACCATTAAAAAAGATGACATCACTGCAATAGCATGCAAATTTAATCAAAAATTAACATACAAAAATCAACTTATTTTGAAAAAAAACATCAAAACACTAAGCAGCGTTTCTGAAATTAAAACCATTCGAAAAGAAATAGAACTCATTTGCCAATCATCAAACATTACTAATAAAGTAAAATTAGACTTACAACTCGCCGTTAATGAAGCACAAGCTAACATCATTGAACATGCTTATCTCGGAGATCCAACAAAATACATTTATTTTAATTTTCTAATTTATCAAGACAAATTAGAAATAACCATCAAAGACAATGGAGTCCCCTTAAAAAGTGACTCTATTGAAAAAAAAATAAGTAATAATCTTGAAGAATTAGAAGGATCAGGGTTAGGTCTCTTTTTAATCTACAACCTCATGGATGAAATAAATTTTACATCAACAAAAACTGAAAACAAACTAAAACTTGTTAAATACAACCCATAAAAAGTATAATTAAATAAATGGAAATTGAAAAAGAGAAAATAGAAAACACCAACATCATTAAAATAAATTTTGGAAATGAACGAGATGAAAATACAAACGAATTATCAGGCACAATTGAACTTGATATTGAAAACCAAACACAATTTATAGAACACATCAATATATTATTAGATGAAGGAGAAACAATGATCATTCTTTCATTATCTCAAGTTAGCTACATCGATTCATCAGGTTTATGGGCCATCTTTGAAAGTTACAAAAAAACAGAACAAAGAAATGGTAAAATTGTGTTACTAAACCCTAAAAAAGATGTTCGTAGAGTATTAGATATCACAAAAATATCATCAAAAATAAAAATATTTGAAGAAGATCAAAGTGCTATCAATTATCTATCTCAAACATGACATTGTCACTACAAAACATATTACAATCAAATAAAATTATTGATGAAACCCAAATTTTAGACTACATCACAAGCAATAAATTAATTGAAAAAGGATTATATGAAACACTCATAGAAGAAGAAAAAATTAATGAAGAAGAAACATTAGTATTACTGGCTCAAAATTTAAACATCCCTTTTGATATCATTGACAATAACACGATAGATCTAAAAATAACCCACTTAATTCCTGAAACAATAGCAAGAAAAGATCATATCATCGCTTTATTTCAATTAGGAGAAACATTAACCATAGCGTGCTCAAATCCCTGTAAAACAGAATTCATAGAAGCATTAGAGTTTTTAACAAAATGCTCTATTTCAATCATTCTATCTCCAAAAAACACCATCATAGAGTTAATTAACTACGCATATTCCTATCAAGATCAAAAAATAGAAACAGACGGTTCAAGCGTATCAAGCTTATTTGAAATGGGACTAGAATTAGTTGATGACAAAGGCTTAGGTAGTGACGATGAAACAACTGATCTAGCACAAGAAGCGCCTATAGCAAAATTAGTAGATACGATTCTAACACAAGCCATTGCTGAAAAAGCATCTGATATCCATATAGAACCTGAAGAAAATGTTGTCAAAATTAGATTTAGAGTTGATGGCTTATTAAAAGAAATTATGGCTCCTCCAAAAAAACTAGCCTCTCCCATTATTTCACGGTTAAAAATTCTTGCCGAACTTGATATTACAGAAACAAGAAAACCTCAAGATGGGCGTTTAACCTTTATCCTGAAAAATAAAGATGTCGATTTTCGAGTATCCACAGTAAGAACCATTGCTGGTGAAAAAATGGTATTACGAATGCTAGAAAAATCAGATGCCTTTGTATCAATGGAAAAAATAGGACTAAATGAGACTAACTTCAACCTATTACAAGGGTTAATTCAATCAACATCTGGCATTGTATTAGTATGCGGTCCAACAGGATCCGGGAAAACATCAACACTTTATTCTTGTCTATCAAAAATAAATACTCCCGAAAAAAACATCATTACGATCGAAGATCCTGTTGAGTTTAACTTAGAGGGGATTAACCAAATCCCAGTGAACCCAAAAATTGGTGTTGATTTTGTATCTGGTTTATCCGCCGTTGTTAGACAAGACCCTGATGTAATAATGATTGGAGAAATCAGAGATATTGAAACAGCCGATATTGCCATACAAGCCGCATTAACAGGCCATTTAGTATTTTCAACCTTACATACAAGGAGTGCATCTGGAAGTGTAACTCGATTAATAAACATGGGCGTTCAACCATTTTTGATTAATAGTGCCTTTTTAGGTGTTATCGGACAACGTTTAGTACGAAATATTTGCCCAAATTGTAAAAAAGAAGCATCGTATGAAGAGTTTGAATCAATTAAAGAAAAAGTGCTAATACAAAAATTAAAAAATGACTATGATTCACCAAAAGTATACCATGGAGCAGGATGTAAATATTGTAATGAATCTGGATACAAAGGACGTTTAGGTATCTTTGAAATATTAACACTTAGTGAAGAATCCAGAGAATTAATCATTAATAAAGCTAGCTCTGAAAAAATTCGAGATGCTGCTACACGAAATGGCATGAAAATAATGCTAGACGATGGCATTGACAAACTGATTCAAGGACTAACAACAATTGAAGAAATAGTACGTGTTCTAGATGTTTAATATCCTATAAAAAACGGCATATAACTATCATTAACACTAATTAAAAAGGATTTAGTCCATTGAAAACATTTGTATATATTTACAAAGCAGCAAATGCTGCTATTCTAACCAAAAAAATTAAAGCATCCAACTATAAAGAAGCTGAAACCTTTTTAAAGAAAAAAAACATCACACCGATTTCATTAAAAGCAGAAGGCTATAACATCATAGCTGAACTAACAAGACCTTCCCATGTTGAATCAGACGAGTTAGTAGCATTTGCTCAATTATTTGCAGGATGTATCAGAACTGGATTAAAAATAAAAGAAACACTCCAGCTATTATCAAAACAATTAAAAAACCGACTCTTAACAGAAGCCCTTGAAGAAATTATTATCAATATTGAAAGTGGAACAGCAATTTCAGACGCATTTGCTAAACATAACAAAATTTTCCCAAATTATTTACCGATGGCATTAAAAGCAGGAGAAGCATCCGGTCGATTAGCTGATGTATTAGATTATGTTGCTAACTATCTCGAAAAAACAGATGCTCTAAAAAAACAAGTTACAGGTATTATGACCTATCCCATTATTGTAAGTAATATAGGAATTGCCATGCTATGCTTAATTTTAGTTTTTGTTGCACCCACATTTAAAAAAATATTCAAATCATCAGGAAAAGACTTACCCCTACCCACACAAATACTCTTTGGTTCATCAGAAATATTAACAACGTATTATCCACTAATACTATGCTCTTTAATCATAATAACCCTAATAATTATGGCTATAAATAAATCAAAAAAAGGAAAATTAATGATCCATAAAGCGCTTTATTTCATACCTCTATCAGGACCCATTTATAAACAAGTAAAGCTTTTAAAATTTTTAGGATGTTTTGAAATATTAGTAAAAAACGATGTGCCAATCACACAATCACTGATTGTACTTGAAGATGCAACAGAAAATTTAAGACTAAAACAAATTATAACGGATATGAGAAAAGATGTGGCAAGAGGACTCCCTCTATCAGGAGCTTTAGTAGAAAATAAAACTATTGTTCCAGTCATGGTCTCTTATACCATTGCTATGGGAGAAAAAGCAGGTAATCTAGGAGAGTCTTTATCAAGAATTACAAGTTTCATGGATAAAGAACTAGGTCATAATATGAAAAAATTATCCTCACGATTAGATCCTATTATCACACTTATATTAGGAATGATTGTCTTATTTATTGCAATCGCTATTTATTTACCCATTTTTGATCTAATGATGATGTAACCATTAGGTTACAATTGACGATACCTAAATTTTCATAAATACTTAAATAGTTAGACAGAAAAACTGAACGATTAAAAAGGTATTAAAATGAAACCAAGTAACATAACTGATAATCAAACTGATTCACAAGAAAATAAATCAGAAGAAGCTATTCGCTTAGAAAAATTAAATCACTTAAGAGATCTAACACCTCATCCTTTTAAATATAAGTTTATAAAAAAGCATAAAACCAGCGATATCATTAAGCAATTTAATACTATAGAAACAGGAGAATCAAATGACTCCATTTTAACATTAGCAGGACGCTTAATTGCAAAACGAAATCATGGCAAAGCCTTTTTTGGAAACCTACAAGATGAATTTGGGATTATTCAATTTTATGCCAATTCAAAACAAATAGGAAATGAGGTTTTCAATCAACTATTAAACTATGATGTTGGCGACATTATTGGAATAGAAGGAACCCCTTTTAAAACAAAACGGGGTGAATTAACGGTTAAAGTAAGTAAAATAGACTTACTAACAAAATCCTTACTACCCCTACCCGAAAAATATCATGGATTACAAAATATAGAACGCCGATATCGTCATCGCTATATTGACCTAATATCAAACCCAGAGATCAAAGAAATTTTTAAAATACGTTCAAAAGCAATCTCCTTGATTCGAAATCACCTTGAAAAAAAAGAATTTATGGAAGTTGAAACCCCTGTTTTACATAATATCTATGGCGGTGCAAATGCAAAACCATTTAATACCTATCATAATGAATTAGAACAAAATTTATATTTAAGAATTGCACTAGAACTCCATCTAAAACGACTTATTGTAGGTGGATTTGAAAAAGTTTTTGAAATTGGAAGGGTATTTCGAAATGAAGGTATTTCATATAAACATAATCCTGAATATACATTATTAGAATTATACGAAGCCTATACAGATTATAACGACATGATGAACTTAACAGAAGATCTATTATCTACCTTAGTTTATACTATTCACAAAACATACAAAATTACTTATAAAGAAACCGAAATAGATTTCACCCCTCCTTTTAAACGAATTAAATTAGTCGATGAAATTCAAAAGCAATGTCATATCGATTGTAATAATATAGATGAGTTAAGAAAAAAAGCAAAAGAACTTCATTTAAAAATACCAAATGAAGCAACTAAAGGACACCTCATCATGGAACTATATGATAGTGTCATCGAACCAACATTAATACAACCAACCTTTATTATGGATCACCCTTGGGAAACATCACCACTTGCAAAAAAGCATCGTGATAATGATAGCTTAGTAGAACGATTTGAACTCATTATACATGGCATGGAAATAGCAAATGCTTTTTCCGAATTAAATGATCCCGAAGATCAGTACAAACGATTTCAAGATCAATTAAATGCAAAAGAAAAAGGAATGGAAGATTCTCAAATAATGGATTTAGACTATATTCAAGCATTAAAACAAGGCATGCCTCCAACAGGAGGTCTCGGACTTGGAATCGACCGAATTATTATGTTATTAACAAACGCTCATTCCATACGAGATATACTCCTTTTTCCTCATATGAGGGATAAATAGTAAATAGACATTTGTTGTAATTGAAAACACCGATTATAATATAGGTCTCATGAATAAATTCAAATTACTTTTTTCAGGGTTACTGATAATACTTGGCCTTGTTGTCATCATGAAAAAAAGCATTAATTTAGGACTAGATTTACAAGGAGGCATGCACTTAATTCTACAAACAAAACCAACCAATAACCAACCATTAACAAGAGAAAGTGTATTAGGAAGTATTGAAGTAATTCGTAATAGAATCGATTCCTTAGGCTTAACAGAGCCCAGTATTAGAATCAAAGGAAAAGATCAAATATCCATAGAGCTACCAGGAATCAAAAACCCTGATGAAGCAAAAGCAATGATTGGAGATACCGCATTACTAGAATTTGTAATTGCAGAATGGGCTCCCGCAGGAATAGAAAACTTAACAAAAGAAAAGCAAACAATATTAATAGGTAAAACAGGAACATTAGCCTATATGCAAGACCAAAATCCATCTAATGAATCCATTAAAAGACCCATTATACTAAAAGAAATTGTACTAACAGGGGGTGATTTAAAACAAGCAAGCCCAGGAACAGACCAATTTGGAAAACCCATTGTAAATCTTGAATTCACAACTGAAGGGGGTATTAAGTTTTATCAAGCGACAGCCAAAAGTATTAATAAACCACTCGCTATACTATTAGATAAACGTATCATTTCAGCACCAAACGTTAACCAAGCTATTTCTGGCGGAAAAGCACAAATATCCGGTGATTTCACCCCTAATGAAGTCAGTAATTTAATTATTAAGTTAAATGCAGGTGCACTTCCAATTCCTGTAGAGATTATTTCTGAAAAACAAATTGGACCAACCCTAGGAAAAGATTCTGTCGAAAAAAGCAAACTAGCCTTTATAGTGGGATTAATTCTAGTAGGACTATACATGATTTTTATGTATAAAGGGCCAGGAATCTTAGCAAGTATCAGTTTAATGAGTTATATCATCTTATCATTTTCATTATTTAAACTCATTGATGCAACATTAACCTTACCAGGTATAGCAGGATTTATTTTAACAATAGGGATGGCGGTTGATGCAAATGTCATTATATTTGAACGAATTAAAGAAGAATTAAAAAACAGCAGCTCTCTAAAGGGAAGTATTTTAAATGGTTTTAAACAAGCTTATATCACAATCTTAGATGCAAATATTACAACACTCATTGCTGCTATCGTACTGTTTTGGCTTGGAACAGGTACTATTAAAGGATTTGCCATAACCTTAAGCATTGGTATCATTGTTAGTATGTTCTCAGCAATCACGATAACACAAGCACTTCTATTAACCATTACTCGACTCAGCCATTTTAATAAAGGAAAATCATGAACACAAAATTTAAATTTGTAGAAAAAAAGAATTTTTGGCTTACTATAAGCTTAAGCATTATTATAATAGGCATATCACTAATGAGCATTCGATTTTTTCAAAATAAACCTATATTAAATTATGGAATTGATTTTATCGGGGGTAATACATTTCATCTAAAACTAACCTCAACAACTCCAAAAGACCAAATATCACACTTAACATCCATTCGTGATGCATTAAGCCTATATAACCTAGAAAATAGCCAAATACAATTTTCAAACAATAACGAAGTATATATTAAAACAATTGCTATCGAAAAAAATAAAACAACTCAAATATTAAATAGTATTCGTGAAAAAGCAGGAGATATTGAAATATTAGAAATAGATTTTATTGGACCTAGCATTGGAAAATCGTTACAAAAACAAGCATTTTTAATAATCATATTTGTTACAGCAAGCTTATTACTATACATAACCCTTCGATTTCAACTGAGTTTTGGATTAGCTGCTATTCTAGCCCTATTACATGATGGTTTAATTATATTTAGTACAACATCTATATTAAACTTAGAAATAAATATTTCATTTATTGCAGCACTGCTCACAATTTTAGGCTATTCCATAAATGATACCATTGTAATTTTTGATAGAATTCGAGAAAAAACAGAAAATTATGTATCAGGAAATATTAATGAACTGACTAATGCATCCCTTAATCAGACCTTACAACGAACAGTCAATACATCAATTACAACATTAATGGTAATTTTATCGTTAATTATATTTGGAGGAAATACAATTCAAGAGTTTTGTATGATTTTAGCAATAGGTATTATTAGTGGCACATATTCTTCCTTATGTATTGCTAGCCCAATTTTAGCAAAATTATATAAAGCGCCCCCTAGCTAGAAATAAAACTTCCTATACGACGAAATTTTGTATACCGATCCTCTATTAATGTATCTGGATCTTTTTTGATAAAGCTCTTTAGTATTTCAAGCAAATGTTTTTTCATAGAATCTGCGGTACCTTCCCAATTATTATGAGACCCTCCCAAAGGTTCCTCTATAATAGAATCCGCAACACCTAACTTAACAACATCAGGAGCCGTTAACTTTAAACTCTTAGATGCATCTTCTGATTTTTTAGCATCTCTAAATAAAATAGAAGCACACCCCTCAGGAGAAATAACGGAATAAACAGAATATTGCATCATAAAAATACAATCCGAAACACCAATTGCCAAAGCACCACCCGAGCCTCCTTCTCCAATTACAAAACTAACAATAGGAACCTTAATACCAACCATTTCACGCAAATTTCTAGCAATCGCTTCTGCCTGACCACGTTCTTCTGCTTCCAAGCCAGGATAAGCCCCAGGCGTATCAATAAAGGTAACAATAGGAATCCCAAATTTTTCAGCTAATTTCATTAATCGTAATGCTTTACGATACCCCTCAGGATGAGGCATCCCAAAATTACGATAAATATTTTCCTTAGTATCATGTCCCTTTTGATGTCCAATTAACATAATCCGTTGTGATCCAATCATTCCAATTCCTCCAACAATAGAAGGATCATCACGATACAAACGATCTCCATATAACTGAGTAAACCGATCACAAATAAGACGCGCTAAACTTGTTGTATCAGGACGATTAGGGTGCCTTGCAATCTGAACAATTTGATGTGGGGTTAAATCAGAAAAAATATCTTTTTTTAATGATTCAGCTCGCTTCTCAATTTTATTAATTTCAGAATCTAAATCAATTTTCCCATCTTTAGATAACAACTTTAGCTGATCAATTTTATCATATAATTCTTTTATAGGTTCTTCAAATTCTAATATTTTAGCCATAACTATCCTCATTATAATCTAAAATACTCACAATATTGATTAACATATCACGCAACTTTTTTCGTTCTACGACCATATCAACCATACCGTGTTCTAGTAAAAACTCGGCCCGCTGAAAACCAGCCGGCAATTTCTGTTTTATCGTTTGCTCAATAACACGAGGCCCTGCAAATGAAATAAGAGCACCCGGTTCAGCAATTTGCACATCTCCTAACATGGCAAAACTAGCCGAAGTTCCCCCTGTTGTTGGATCACATAAAACCGAAATATAAAGAACACGTTCTTGATTTAAACGAGATAAAGCAGCCGATGTTTTTGCCATCTGCATCAAACTTACGATACCTTCTTGCATACGCGCTCCACCAGACATCGTAAAAACAATAACAGGTAATTTATCGTTAACTGATTTTTCTATTAACCGAGTTAATTTTTCACCAACAACAGCCCCCATAGACCCTCCCATATACGAAAAATCCATAATACCAACATTCACCTTTTTACCATTAAGTGCAGCCGTACCTGTTACAATAGCCTCACATTTATCCGTTTTTTTCTTTGTTTTCTGAATCCGCTTTACATAAGGTTCTGTATCAACAAAATCTAAAAAATCAGTAGGTTCAAGATCACCATCATGTTCATCAAATGAATCCGTATCAAAGGTATAAGCAATCCGTTGTTGAGGAGAAATCCGAAAATGGTGCCCACAGGACATACAAACCATCATATTATTTTCTAAATCTTTACGAAAGGATACCTCAGAACACTTTGGACAATTAAGCCAAAGATTTCCAGGAATGTTAAGTTTATCAGTAGACTTAACCTTCTTTTTCTTTTTATCAAACCAATCTAATATTGACATACGCAAAACTATATCTGTAAAATCCTTTTAGCTAGTTTAAAAAAATAGTTAATAGAAGTCAATCTAAAGAGGTAAAAATGGCAAATAAAAAAGCAGCAAAAAAAGACATTTTAACAAACAAACGAAATAAATTAAGAAACACACATTTTAAATCGTTAATGAAAACATGTATAAAAAATGCTGAATCAGCAATTGAAAATAACACTAAAGAAACACCATCAATTGTAAAAATCGCATTAAAACAAATTGATAAAACAGCAAGCAAAGGTATTATTCACAAAAATTCAGCAGCAAGAAAGAAATCATCCCTAGCAAAAAAATTAAACAAAGTAAAAGGCTAATTGAAAGAATTTTTCTGGATCGTCACGTTTTCAATACTATCTCAACTTAACCTGTTAGCAAGCAACGACACCGAAATATTACATGCTTCAAACATTAAAGCATGTTTCAAAACCAATCATTGCTTTAATCTCAAACATGCTAATTCTAATCAAAAACGAAAAAAAGGGCTTATGTTTAGAAAAACACTTCCTCTCAATGAAGGCATGCTATTTTCATTCAAAGAAAAAAATTATATTAGCATGTGGATGAAAAACACCTATATTTCTTTAGATATAATATGGCTAAATTCTAACTTTCAAATAATATGTACTAAAGAAAATACAATTCCTTTTGATTTAACACCCTTATCGTGTTCTAAACAAGCAAAGTATGTTATTGAACTCAATGCAGGAAGCATCAAAAATGCGTCCCTTAAAAAAAAAGATAACGTAATACTAAGTATTATTTCTGAATAGCAATAACATCAATTTCAACTAAATACCCCTTGGGCAAATGTTTAGTTGGAACGGCCGAACGCGCAGGCCGGTGATCGCCAAAAAAAGATGCATAAACTTGATTAACCTGAGCCCAAATAGAAATATCCGAAATATAAACAGTAGATTTTAAAACAAGCGATTTATCGCTATTTGATGCCTCTAAAACAGCCTGAACATTTTTTAAAGTTTGTAAGGTTTGATCTTCAACTGTTTCCAAAAAAAGGGATGAATCCTGTGGATCAATAGGCAATTGCCCCGACACATAAACAAGCCCATTATGAGTAATAGCCTGAGAATAATGTCCCAAGGGTTCTGCTGCTAAATCTGTTTGTATAATGTCCATAAATAAGCACTCCTAATTGTAAAACATTAGTATACACCAGGCACACAAAGAATTCTAATGATAGACCTAAACAATAAAAGAAATTATAGTTATGTCATGAGCATTAAATATAACCGAATTTGTTTTATTGGAATGTCTGGTATTGGAAAATCAAGCTTTGGAAATACAATAGCAAAAAAATATAACCTTCCATTCATAGATACAGATACACTAATTGAAGCCAACATTCCCATATCAATCCAAGACTATTTAAAAACAAACCCTGAAGAATCTTTTTTAAACTTAGAAGAAAAAGTAGTATTAGAGATGCCTTTCCCAGAAAAAATCATTATCGCAACAGGAGGCAGTCTTATATACTGCAAAAAAGCCATGTCCTATCTAAAAAAACATTGTACCCTTATTTATCTTAAAGATTCGTTAACAAATATCCAAAATAGAACCAAAGATTTTAATAAACGCGGTATTGTTATGAAAGGATCAAAAACCATACAAGAAGTCTATCATAATCGACTTAATCTTTATGAAAAATGGAGTGATATCACCATTACATACCCAGAAAAGTTTTCTATATCAAGCATAATAGCACTCATTGAAAAAGAAATTCTATGAACCATCAAACACTAGCAAACTCAATAACACTAACAGGAATTGGTATTCACTCTGGAGAAAACATCACCATGACATGCCATCCTAGTACCGAAGGAATCATTAGCATAACCAATATAAAAGAAAAAACACCCCCACTAATACTAAGTCTTTCTAATCTAGCACAAACACATAACCGAGCAACAAAATTTCAAAATGAAACAGCCACAATCACAACAACCGAACATTTTTTATCAGCTTGCGCTGCGTTTGGGATAACAAGCTTAACCATTGAAATCAACGGAAATGAACTTCCAATTTTAGATGGAAGTTCAAAAGACTTTTGTATGGCTTTTGATAAAGCAAAAATTCAACCTATCAACTCAAAACCATTACTACCTATTATCATCACTGAACCTATCACCATATGGAAAGATACTGCTTGTATTATAGCAACACCTGCCAAATCCAGTATTTTTAGTTATTACCTATCATACAACCATCCCGTCATTCAATCTCAATCTGAGACCATTGAACTAACACCTAGCAATTATATAAACCATATTGCACCCGCACGTACATACGGATTTGAAAAAGAAGTTGAACACTTAATTAAACAAGGTTTAGCAAAAGGAGGAAGTTTAGAAAATGCTTTAGTAATAGGAGAAAAAAGCTATATTAATACACCACGATTTAAAAACGAATGTGCAAAACACAAATTATTAGATTTAATTGGAGACTGCTGGATATTAAACAAACCCATTATAGGCCATATCATTGGAATAAAGTCTGGACACCAACTTAATCATTCATTCACAAAATTACTTGCTAAAAAATACCTTTAAAAGGATACCAAAAGATTTAGTTTTTTTAAACCAAATCCTCTATAAGCACCCTTTCAAAATCTAGGAATAAATCTAAGTTTATTACCCATAAAAAGCCCCCTCTATAACAAAAAAACGCATCTAATCAATCCTATATAAAAAGCTAAACATTTAAAACTATACTATTATATCCCTTTAATTGATTTAATAAGACGTAACACTTCTTTTGATAAATCACTATCATCAAAAATTTTTGCTTTCATATCTTCAATCATCTCCATATCCTTTTTAGTAATCGTATCTCCTATAACCCCCTCCAATTTAAGAATGAGGAGCAAATGAGCCGCAACAAGCTCAGAATAATTATTATTTAAATGTGGCATCATACATTTAAACAAGGTTTCAAATTGCACATTTTTTTCTACCTGCGTAGGTTCAAACAAATCATCTATCTCTTGATTTAAATCTAAGTCTTTAGCCATTATTATCTATTTACTAAAACGAATAAACAATAATAAAACATGTATGTCAAAAAACAACCGTATCAAACGAATCAAAAATTAACTTAAGAGAATTAGCATCAATTGAATAAAATACCTTTCTACCATCTTTTCGAGATTTCGTAATACCCGCTTTTTTTAGCATGTTTAAATGATGAGACGTTGTTGATTGTTCTAAATAAAAATATCTTTCTATATCTTGAGCAAACATTTCACCATTCTTTTTTAATAACTTAATAATTTCAATACGTTCTTCATTAGCTAATGCCTTAAAAAACTTTATATACGTATCATTATTAATCATAAACTAGCAAACCTTACATAATGTTTTAAAACATCAGGAATATTAATCGAGCCATCTTCCTGTTGATAGTTTTCTAAAATAGCAGCAAAGGTTCTTCCTACAGCTAAACCTGAGCCATTAATGGTATGAACATAACTCACTTTTTGACCATTTTTATGCTTATATCTTATCATAGACCGACGAGATTGAAAATCAAGAAAATTAGAACATGACGAAATTTCACGATATGCATTTTGTGAAGGAAACCATACTTCAAGATCAAACGTTTTGGCAGAACTAAACCCTAAATCACCTGTACATAATTCCACCACACGATACGGTAATTGTAATAATTGAAGAATTTTTTCGGCATGTTTACGCAATTGCATTAATTGGGAATGTGACTCTTCAGGATTTGTTATACGAACAAGCTCAACTTTATTAAATTGATGCTGACGAATAATACCCCGAACATCTTTTCCATAAGAACCAGCCTCTTTACGAAAACAAGCGGTGGCCGCTGTAATACAAACCGGAAGTTGATCAAACTGAAAAATATGATCATTAAATAAATTTGTTAACTGAACTTCTGCTGTTGGAGAAAGCCAATAATCCGTTTGCTCTAACTTAAATAAATCAGAACCAAATTTAGGCAGTTGCCCCGTTCCAAATAAAGAATTAGAATTAACAATAACAGGAACCTGAACTTCATGATATCCATGTTCATCTGTATGAATATCAAGCATAAAATTAATTAAAGCACGCTCTAATTGAGCCCCTTTATCATGTCCAACAACAAAACGAGCCCCCGTTACTTTAGCAGCTTGATCAAAATTTAATATTCCATGATTGATTCCCAATTCATCATGTGATTTAGGTTGAAAAGAAAATACAGGGATCTCGCCAATAGTTTCCAACACACAATTCTCCTCTTCAGAAGACCCAATAGGAACATCTGAAAGCGGAATATTAGGTAATTGCTTCGATAATTCGTTAACATTAGATTCTAACACGTTAACCCCATCTTGGGCTTGTTTAATAGATTCTGCTAATGTTTTCAATGACTGCAATTGATCCGGTGTAGGTTTTCCTTTTGGCGTTAATTGATTTCGCTTCATTTTCAAGGTATCAATAGATAACAAAGCCTCTCTCCATTGCTTATCTGCAATCAAAAATTCATCTAATAAAGTTATATCCATCCCTCGATTTAAAAGTGATGTTTTTACAAAATCAACGTTATCCCGAATAAGCTTTGCATCAATCATAAAACACATCCTTTGGGATAAGATCCCAAAAACTTATAGTATAAACATTCTTGTTTAATAAGAGTAAGACAGTTATCAAGCTTAGGATCCATAGCATGACCATCACAATCAATAAAAAACAAATATTCTCCTAAATGACTTGACGTAGGTTTAGATGAAATTCGAGTTAGATTAATAGATTCTTGTGATAATAATGATAAAATATTACACAAACTCCCTGGTTTATCTTTATAGGTTGAAAAAACAAAACTAGTTTTATCCATTCCAGAAGGAGAATGTTGCTCAGATGAAATCAAAACAAAGCGGGTTTTATTATCATCATCATCATGAACATTTGGTTTTAAAACAACTAAATCAAATAAGGAAGCTGCCCCTCCATACCCAAGACATGCAACCCTATCTAAAGAATCTCTAACACGTTCTGCAGCAATCCCATTTGAATCAACAAAAACAAGCTCTGCCTGTGATAAATATGTATGTAAAAATAAATTACATTGACGCGTTGACTGTTCATGAGCATACACAATTTTAATATCACTCAATTCACAAGGCTGAGATGCCATAAGTGATTGTTTAATAGGAAATACAACCTCATTTGAAATAAAATAAGAATCATCCAATTGATTTAGCCCCGAAAAAGCAGCAAACACTTCCCCTCCACGCGAATTTTCAATAGGAATGAAAATGTTATCAATACATTTACCAGCCAAGGCCTCAAACAATGCATAAATACTAGGAAAAGGTTCTATATCATCCTTACAAATTCCCCTATCCAAAAATGATTGAAGTGCAGCCTGAGTAAACGTTCCAACAGGTCCTAAATAACCAATCATTAAACTAAATGATCTAAAATTGGATAAAGAGGAAACTCTAAGCTTAAAGCTTGAACCTCCCGTTTCACATTAGTATAAATACCCTTATCATTAGGGTCTGATAAAACATCCGAAATCATATGAGCAATGCGACTCATTTCTTTTTCTTTCATACCTCTAGATGTCACCGATGGAGTTCCAATCCGAACACCCGATGTTACAAAAGGACTTTCAGGATCATATGGAATAGCATTTTTATTTAATGTAATACCAACATCTTCTAACAAACCTTCTGCTTGTTTACCAGTTAATGACTTTTGCCTCAAATCAACAAGTACCAAGTGATTACTAGTACCACCAGAAACAATCCGAAACCCTTTTTCAACTAAAATCTGAGAAACTACTTTCGCATTAGCAACAATTTGTTCCTGATATACTTTAAAAGAATCATCTAAAGCTTCTTTAAAAGCAACCGCTTTCGCTGCAATAACATGCATTAAGGGCCCCCCTTGAATACCTGGAAAAACAGC
>PBBX01000031.1 GCA_002716725.1 bacterium
TATTACTATCCTTATTTTTCCATTATTTTTTAAACTTTTTATTAGTTATCATGTTTTGATAATCAAAAATTTCATATTTTTTATATTTTCCCTGTTTTTCACACAAAAGATCCTAAACCATTGAGCCAACATACAGAGTTTGCTACACTTTCACTAGCATGATTAAACGCTATACACGAAAAAAAATGGAAGCTATTTGGAGTTTGGAAAACAAATTTCAGAAATGGTTAGATATTGAACTTGCTACCTGTGATGCACATGTTGTATTAGGAAATTTAAAAGCAGATGATGTTAAAGAAATTAAAGAGAAAGCAAATTTTGACATTAAACGTATTGATGAAATTGAAGCTGAAATTCATCATGACGTTATTGCATTTTTAACATCAGTTGCTGAATTTGTGGGTGAAAAATCACGATTTGTTCATCTTGGATTAACGTCATCTGATGTCGTTGATACTGGATTTAGCCTTCAGATACAAGATGCAGGCGCTCTGTTACTAAATGAAATTGATACACTTCTTGACGCTCTTAAAACAAAAGCATTTGATCATAAAAACACACTTATGATGGGACGAACCCATGGCGTTCATGCTGAACCGACAACAATGGGTTTAAAATTAACCATCTGGTATGAAGAGCTAAAACGTAACAAAAAAAGACTTACAGCAGCATTAGAAACCTGTAATGTAGGAAAAATTTCTGGTGCTGTTGGCAATTATGCTCATATGCCTCCAAAATTAGAAGAACTTGTTTGTAAAAACCTAAACATAAATATTGCCCCTGTTTCAACACAAACCCTACAACGTGATAGACATGCTGAATTTATGACAACAATTGCCATTACAGCAGGAACCCTAGAAAAAATGGCTGTAGAGATACGATCCTTACAAAAAACTGAGTTTAACGAAGTACAAGAACCTTTTTCAAGTAAACAAAAAGGATCTTCAGCGATGCCTCATAAGCGTAATCCCATTATTTCTGAACGCATTACAGGACTAGCAAGAGTCATTCGAGGCTATGCTGTAACATCGTTAGAAAACCAAGCCCTATGGCATGAACGTGATATTTCTCATTCATCAACAGAACGGGTTATTTTTCCAGATGCTACGATTGGACTTGATTATATGCTGTCACTCATGATAAAAATCATTTCAGGCCTAGTAGTCAATAAAGATCAAATGAAAGAAAATATCGCTAAATCATACAATGTATTTTTCTCACAAAAATTATTATTAAAATTAGTCGAAAAAGGCATGAGCCGAGAAGATGCGTATCGATTGGTTCAACGAAATGCCCATGCTGCTTTTGATGAAAAAATTAGCTTTGATATTAAAATTAAAGAAGATAGCGATATTACAGAAAAATTTAGTAACGAAGAACTGGATAGCTTATTTAGTTTTGATCAATATACTAAAAATACGGATACAATCTATAATCGAATTTATACTTAAACAGATAAACGAAACCGAAACCAAGCCCCACAAAAAACAAACACTTGAAGCAATTGAAAAAACAACCAACTAGCCCAAGCACCCACTAATCCATAACCCAACGTAATAGAAATCCAATAGGTAATAGGCAATAAAAAAACCCACTGACAAATAATCGATGCAACCATAACAAACCGCGTTCGATCAACACCATTTAAAGCATGCATAAAAATAAGTGCTAATACCTCTAAAAGAACCCCTATAGCATCCAAACGTAGCGGTAAAATAGCACGTTGTAAAACAGCAGCATCCACAATAAAAGGCTGTAATATTAATGTAGGAAAGCATAAGACCCCTAAAACCAAGGTACCGACACCTAACAAAGCTACCATACTGACATAAAAAGGCCAATAAAACGTTTCAACCAATCTTTTCTCTCCCAATGACTGAGATACCAAGGTCATCGTAGCCATTGCTAAACCAATACCAGGTAAAATACCCACTAACACAATATTAACCAAGACATTACCAATGGCCATTTCAACCGTACCCAACTGACCTAATATCCAATAAAAAACAGCAACACCCAAAGCAAAAAAGAATTGCTGTATAGAAGTAGGAATCCCTAAATTAAGTAACCAGCTTAACGTATCCTTTAAAGCATCTTTAGACAAATTAAAAAAAGAACGAATCATTAAATAAGCTTTACAATCTATAGCATAAATCACAGATCCAATCACCAAAGAAAGCGTTGATGCTAACCCCGCTCCTGCTGCCTGCATAGCAGGAAACCCAAATTTACCAAAGATAAAACAATAATTAAACAACACATTTAAACCATGAATCAGGACAATAACAAGTAAATATCGTTTTGGCTGACTAATCCCATTCCAAAACCCCCGAATCACCAAACAAAATGTTAAAAACGGTAATCCCAATAAACGATACGAGTAATAATCCTGAGCAACTACCACCACACCCTGATCCGTTGAAAACAATGCAATTAAGCCGTCTAAAAAAAACCATTGCCCAAAAACAACCATAACACTTCCAGTCACAGACAAAATAAGCCCTAATATCAAGGCCACAGAAATAAACGCTTGCTGAGATTGCCCTACATAACGAGCTACCATGGTTTGAACACCACTAGCAATCCCGGTAAACCCTGCAAAACTCACAAAAAATAAAAATGAACCAACACCCGTACCCGCCAACGCAACATGACCCAATTGACCAATCATCAACGTATCAACCAAATTTAAAATATTCTGAGACATCATCCCACCAATAATGGGAATACTTAAGCTTAAAATACGTTTAAATTTAGCAAAAAAAATCATTATTAACCTATCAACTATATCATAGTTTAAATATCACGTGACCTATTAAAAATAGGGTACCAAATAATGTGTGCTAATATTTTAATTCTACAAGCTTATTACCTGTTTAGATCAATAATACCAATTATATTTTCTACCTCGTGCAAACCCAACAATCGATACCCCATAGGCTTGAGCCATATCAAGTGCCTGATGTGTCGGTGCCGTACGGGTAATAACCAAACTAAACCCACAACGAACAATAATGCTCATTAAATCTAGCGTCACACAAGATGAAAGCAATAAAGACTTGCCCTTTAAATCTGATTTATATGTCAACAAATAAGCCCCCAACACTTTATACAAAGCATTGCTTTGATTCATATCTTCAGCTGTACATAGCAATTGTTTAGCATCCCCAATAGCAGCACTTTCAGTAACCGCCGTTTTCTTATACAACATAGCAGCTTCTTGAAAATAAGCTGTTAATTGAAAAATTGAGCTTGCTACAGGTTTCATATACCTATCATGTTTGATAGGATCTAAAACAGTCTCCAAAGCATTAATACGTACCTCATGATTAGCATAAGAAACAGAATCAACTACAAACCCAATTTTATTAAAAGAAAATAAACACCCTACCCCCATTTCCTTTTCTAGTTGAGACGTATGAAATACCGTTGTAATGAAACCATCATTCAAAAAAACTTGAGTTTCTTTTTCAACAACAAGCTGATCAAGATGACGTTTAGCCCCTGACTGAGTCACTTTTTGTATGGTTTTAGCTTGTGTTAACATTTATTTAATATCAACAACCACTAATGTTTGGTCATCTCGCTGTATTTCACCTTCACGAAACTTATATAGCTGTTCAAATACAATTTCAACTAAATCATCAGGTTCTCTATCAGCATGCATAATCGCTAAATCCACCAATCGTTTGGTCCCAAATGGCTCATTAAGTGTATTAGATGATTCAATAATACCATCCGTAAAAAGTAATAATCGATCCCCTTTTGATAAAGAAATAGTCTTTTCCTGATACACTTCATCTGGATACATTCCTAAAAAAATACCATTAGCATCTAACAACTGAAACGTTAAATCTTTATGTAATAATACAGCTGCTGGATGCCCCGCTCCTGCAAACGTTAAGGTCATTTGATCTAAATTAATGGTAGAATAAAAGGCTGTTACATGACTAATTTGAGATTGAGAAATAAACTTTTGAATATCAATATTAGCACGCTGCAAAATAACAGCAGGCGATCGATTATTAAGTCCAATACGACCCAATAACCCTGAAGCCAAAGCCATAACTAACGCAGATGATACCCCATGACCAGCCACATCTCCAATCGTAACCCCAATTAAATCTTCTTGATTATCAACAAGCTCTACAATGCCTTTCTTTTTGGGTTTTTCAGAAAGTTTTCTAACAGACTTATTAATAAATGTATAAAAATCTCCTCCCAAAGTAGAAGCGGGAACACAACGACGAACAATTTTGATACGTTCTGATTCAGGAGGGTCAATCGATAACAAGGCTTCTTGCACCCGTTTTGCTGTTTCTAAATCTAAAGAAGGATCATATAACTGCTTATGATAAAAAAGTTCTTTAAACTTTTCATACTTAGATAACGGAATAACCTCAACAAGAATTAACGCTAAAAACAAAATAGTACTTGCTAAAAACGTCCATGTTGGTGCTAAAAGAATAACAAAAACAAACTGACAAATAACAATAGCACTAAAATAACTTATAAATCGTATAACCATTAGATTATTTATATACCCAAAAAATAAATTTTTTATTCATAACTAAAAAAACATTATAACACCTATATAGCCATAACCGATATGTTTGAAACATAAACTTTGACCAAGTGAAAATAATATGAAAAAATTTTATAAATAAAATGACTATACCTAGCAATAATCCATTAGATGAACTAGAAATTTATCGTGAACACATCATTGCAATCAATGAGGCGCTTACTCACACCAATAAAAAAAGGTGTTCCAAGCGCGCAAAACGCTTACAAGAATTACTTACCATTTTAAAAAAATATGACAAAAAACGAAATCAACTAAACTGGGATGATTTTTAAAAAAATAAACTCAAATTATTTATTGTCAGCAATCAAAAAGTTGAATACAATTACATATTGACTTCATGGCGGCATGGCCAAGTGGTAAGGCAGAGGTCTGCAACACCTTTATCCCCAGTTCGAATCTGGGTGCCGCCTCCAATATAGTCAAAATACACGCTTAAAAAAAGGGCAGCCATGACTAAAACTATCTCATTTGTAAACCAAAAAGGAGGCGTTGGAAAAAGCACATCGGTTATTAATATTGCAGCATGCCTAGCCAAACAAAAGAAATCTGTTCTCATTATCGATATGGATCCACAAGGAAATACAACACAAGTTTATTCCAATATTACAGATGATGATCAGTCCATCTATAATTTACTGGTTAAAAATACAGCAAACCAGATAAGCATTCAGTCACTAAAACAAAAGACCTACATCAAAAACGTTGATTTACTACCATCCAATGTTCTCTTAAGTAGCGCCGAGTTAGACTTAGTAAATAAAAAAAATAGAGAAAGTATTTTAAAAAACAGTTTAAAAGAAAATAAAAAAGACTGGAAGCATTACGACTACATTCTAATAGATTGCCAACCATCATTAGGCTTACTAACTATTAATTCCATAATGGCTTCAGATTATGTAATGGTCCCCTTACATGCCGATATTTTTTCATTAACAGGCTTAGAATTACTAACTCAAACCCTTACAAACGTTCAGAAAACCTTTGAATCTAACACCACCATTCTAGGATTCTTTTTTACTCAAGTAAACAAAAAAGAACCCTTATTTAAAGAAGCCTATGAATTATGTTTAGAAACATACCCAAACCATCTATTTAAATCCTATATATCAGCAAGCCCAACCATTGACCAATCCAATGCCACAGGCCAAAGCGTTATCCATTTATCCCCTAATTCAAATCCTTCTAAAGATTATCAAAGCCTTACCATTGAATTAATGAAAAAATCACCATCATGACCCATCATACATTCAGACAACATAGCCTATTTAAAAAACCCTCAAAAATAGCAACTAAGTCTGATATCATCGATAATCACATCAACACCCATGGCGACAAAATTATTGTAGATATTCCACTATTACAAATTATAACAACGCCTCAAGTTAGAAAACATTTTGAAAAAGAAAAAATAATTCAATTAGCAGAAGATATTAATCAAAAAGGATTAATTCACCCCATAACAGTGATGAAACATCCAAAAGAAAAAGCAACTTATATTCTCTTAATAGGCGGAAACAGACTCAATGCCGCTCATTATTTAAATTGGGAAACAATTCCGTGTATCGTTAAAGAATATAATAAAAATTCAGCACAAAATGAAATCCTACAACTAGCAGAAAATATGCACAGAATGAATTTAAACCCTATTGAATTATCAGAAGCTGTTATGAGAATAAAAAATCAAACAGGCTATACATTAAGCAAACTAGCAAAAATTCTTGGAAGAAACGTTGATAGCATTAAGCAATATAGTCGAATTAATAAATTATCAGATACTGAAAAGACCTATCATATTGATCAAAAATCAACAAAAAATGAAATTTTAAATTATTTAGCAAAACGAGAACTAAGCTCACAAAAAGAAATTAAACATACTTTATTTGAAACGATAACAACAACGCCATACGATCACCTAAGTAAAGCTGAACTAACAAAAAAAATACACGAAGCAGAATCATTTTTAAAATTAGCTAAAAAACTAATTAAAAAAACCAATAAAACTTAATCACGACGATAGACAAAAAAATAATAACTAAGCGGAATAAGCAAGGCCATTAAAACGCCATATACCATATATTCAAATCGAATATACGAAACCGCAATACTATAAGCAAGCAAAGGCCCAATAATACGACTCACACTCCCAATACTTTCATAAACACCCATAACCAACCCTCTAGTTTCATCTGTTGTATAAGAGCTTAATAAAGCAGGCATAAACGTATTTACAAATGAAATACCAATAGCAAAAATCGACAAAACAACAATTAACATGACCAAACTAGAAACTGTAGCCATCCCCAAAAATCCCAATGCCAAACACCCAAAGCCCATACAAATAAAAAAAACAAAGTTATTAGAAGCATGTTTAGATAAAAAAAGTTGAACAAGTAAGCCAACCAAACCAGCATACATAAATAATAAACTATTACTACGAATAGAAAGGTCCAGTATATACTGTGTAAAAATTGAAAATGTAGTTTCAAATCCTGAAAACGAAATCATATAAATAAAATACATAAAACATAAGGCTAATAAAACAAATTTTTTTATAGAAAACAGTGAAGAAATTAAAGAAAATTGAGAAGTTGATAACCGTTTCGTGGAAGGCTCTTTCAATAAAAAAATAGTAAGTAAAACCGCTAGAAACGATAATCCACTTGCAAACAATGATGCTATAAACTGGCCATTTGGCAAACTATAAAATATCCCCCCCAAAGCAGGTCCAAATATAAAGCCTAACCCAAATGATATACCAATTACGGCCATCCCTTTAGCACGATCATCTACCGATGTAACATCAGCAATATAAGCACGAGCAACCGCAATATTCCCCCCTGTAAACCCATCTAACAACCGAGCCATTAAAAACAACCAAAATGAATTGGCATATGCTAACAAAATATAAGCAAAAACCGTTCCTATTTTACTAAAAACTAATAACGGTTTACGTCCTATTTTATCCGACCAATGACCTAACAATGGCGCCGAAAAAAATTGAGCAAATGAAAAAGCTGCCATTAAAATACCCAACATAAAATGATTAAGGTTATATTCTGATGCTATCTGAGGCAAAACAGGGATAATAAGACCAAAACCAATTAATTCAGTAAAAACAACTAAAAACAAAATAAATAAATGCGATTTTATAAATCTCATTGAAAGCGTAAACGATTTAAGATTTGTACAATTGATATATTAAATTTTAAGGATAAATCTTCAGATTTAAAGCCAAATTGATACAATTGATATAAATCCATACTAGTAACATCCTTCCATGATTTTTTAAAAATTACAGCCATATCCTTTTTAGTAAGCCTGCGTTTATTAATATTAGGGATTCCATAACCATACTTCGCATTACGTTGTCGTGATCTAGATTTATTTTTCTTTGCCATGACTATAGTGTAATGAAAAGCATCTACATTTGCAAAAAGATATTATTTGTACTTAAACATTATTGAAAAAAACGATTAATAATCAATAAAGTATTGACAGAATAATATAAACCATAGTATCAAATACTATATATATCAAAAATTATTGTAATCCAAAAAAATTAGGAATTCTATATGGTTTTCCCTAAACAAAAAGAATTATCTCCCCATTCACTTTCAGAAGAATACCAAGCTATTCTTTCACAACTAGCAAAAATTGGGATTGTTCCTCCAGAAAAAACATCTTTTTCATATTCAATAAACAAACAAACCAATTACAATCAAAATTCGCTATTAATTACGCCAACTCGTACTAAAACAAATCCAAAAACAATTACTCAGAAAAAAAGCACTAAAGCAGCTACCTATAATTTAAACAACTTCCCGATACACCAATATATTGCTAAAAAAACCAAAATTAACAAAAAATTTATTCATAAACATAAATCCATCAATATTGTAATTGGAAAACCCATTACTTTAAAATCAGAAAAAATATTTAGAACACAGTTAATTATCCCATTTAATAACCCCTTTTTCTTTGATCATGAATATCAACATGTTCCTGGAATATTACTAGTAGAAGCATTTAGACAACTTGTAACAGCAGTAGGCCATATTTTCTTTAAAGCCCCCATGAACCATCAATATATAGTTCATGATATAAATACTATTTTTCATAACTACACAAATTTAAAAGATGCCACCTATTTAGATATAGAAATTACTAATATAGAAATTAAACGAAACAACCCAAGAAAAATGGCTGGTAAATCATATATCCACCAAAATGGAAAAATAGTAAGTGAAATAAAATCTAGTTGGACAATACTACCAAAGGAGTTAGTAGATCGATTAGAGCCAAAATGAAACTAATCTTATTAGACGTTGATAATACAATAGTTCCATTTCAACCAACAAAAAGATTATATAACAATATTTTTTTAAAAAAAAAATCTAAAAAACATTATTTAATCGGTCTATTAATGCTATTTATCTTAAAATACTTTTGGTTTGTAACACCACTTGTAACATTACAACGAAAAATAATCATGACATTATTCTCAAAAGCTAATCAATCGGAATTAGAAAAAGAAAGCCATGAAATTACAAATGACATTATCAAGAGCTATAAAAAAACATTATATAATCATATTAACACTATAAAAAATAAAAACGATAAAGTATTCATTTTAAGTCACTGTCCCTCTATAATCTCTAAACTAATTACAAAAAAACTAACATTTGACGGAGAGTTTTCTTGTGAAGTATGTAATTACTTTAAGGATAAAACAAAAAAAATACCAAATAAATATGCAATTATGAAAGAGTTAAAAAACAAATTCCCAAAATCACCACTATATTATTTTGCGGATGATTTAATAGATATTAAACCACTACTATTTGCAGATACTAGCACATTAGTAAATGCATCATCATTTACAAAAAAAATAACACGTCTACTAAAAAAAGATATTATAATATGGAATTAGGCTATGTCTTTAAGTTTACAGCTTATACAAACTCCATAATTTCATTAATCATTGGACTTTTTACCTTATTTACAAATATAAAAAAGAAACTAAATATACTCTACTTTTCATTTTCTATTTCAATTTGTTTATATGCAGTATTTTTTGCACAATCATTATACAATCCTGATCCTATCGAAAGCCTACTACAAGTACGAATATTTCATGTATTTTGTTTTTTTTTAGTAAGCTTTAACTATTTATTTATCCACGAAGTAATTTATCGTAACACATTTTCAAAACCATGGCATTTCACACCTATCATAATTGCCGTTATCGGTTCATATTTTACTTTATTTGGCAATGTCATTGCTGGAGTAGAACCCGTAGGAATCATTCCGAACTGGACTATCATTGGGAATCAATTCTGGATATATCTAATTCCATTTTTAATATCATCAATTGGATGTCTAACATTATTAGGAGTACATTATTTTAAAACAACAGGAAAAAGAAAAGCTCAAATAAAATGGATTTTCATTAGTTTATTTGTAGGTACCGTAGGTGGTTTTACAACATTTTTACCTGCATGGGGGATAAAAATAGAACCTCATGGATTTCATTTCATCTTTTTACTACATCTTGGAACCGGATTTTGTATTTTAAAATATGAACTCTTTGATTTTAAAGCAACCTTATCACGAACAAGTTCATTTCTAATAACATCTATTCTTTACATCATAGCATCAGGCTACACATTTTATTTTTATCTATGGATAACAGAAAAATCAATATCAAATATCGACTTAGTCATATTATCAATAATAATTGGTTTAATCATTGGATCAAGTATTAATAAGTTAACTCTAATCTTACAAAAAACAGCAGAAAAAACATTCTTAAAAGGATGGTATGACTATAAAGTTATGCTCTTTAAATTTTCAATATTATCCAATAAATCATCCAATTTACCTGAACTAATCCAAAATATTTACACCTTATTTTCAGAAGATATAGAAATATCAAATATACAAATATTTATACCAGAGTGGTTTGAAAAATTTAAAGAAACAAGTAGAAAATTAATCTACTACCCAAATAAAAATAGTATTAAACATACACCCTATACAATTACAAAACCATTATTAAATTTTATATATGAAACAAAAAAATCTATTTACAAAATAGAAGATGTCAAACATACATTTACAGATAAAAACAATGAACTCTACAAAAACATAAACTTTATCCTAGCTTCATATAATGAAGAAAAAGAAATAATTTCACTTATTTTAATAGGAAAAAAAATGTCTGAAAAAAAATACACCAATGAAGACTTTGAATTACTAAAAACATTAGCTAACCAAATAACACCCGCTATATTAAAAATCAAACAAATAAGATTGAATGGAGAAATAGAAATAGCGCAAAAAATACAATCAGAAATCATACCACAAAATCATACAATACCAAACTGTACAACATCAGCATATTTAAGATCTTCCGATGAAGTGGGCGGTGATTTCTATGATATTCATAAAAAAGATAATAATAACTGGATTATTCTAGGTGATGTAACAGGACATGGAATAGGTTCTGGCATGGTAATGCTAATGATTCAAAGTATATTTTCAAGCCTTATTCATTCAAGTAAATTAACGGATCCTGCGTTAATTAACAGAGAAGCTAATAAAATATTATGTCAAAATTTTGAACGATTAAGTGAACCTCGTCCCATATCGCTTGTAACACTAAATACAAAAGACGGTAAAACATTTAAATTTCATGGCAATCATGAAAACTTATTTATCTATAAAAAACATGATAAAAAAGTAATCCATCACTCCATTAATCACCTCCCATTTGGAATCGGATTAACCGACAATATAAATAAAACCTGCTTTACCTCTAGTACTATAAAATTATCAGAAGGTGATATTTTGCTTCTTGCAACAGATGGACTCACAGAAGCCTGCAAAGATGGAAATCCAAAAAAGGAACAATTTAATGATAATCGAGTCAAAAATATACTTGAGTCATTTGGAACTGAAAGTACTGAAAACATTAAATCCGCTCTTATTGAAACCATCAATACCTTTACAAACAAAGTATTTCTAGATGATATTACATTTATCATTATCAAAACCAACAAATTACCAATTAATCACTAAAATAAACTACTAAACAATTCCAAATTAAGTTAAACTATCTTTAGATACGATATAATTGTAATAATCACATGAAAAATGAAACTATAAATTTTGACATAATGTTTTTACCGATAGATATTATATCATCATGGAAACGAGCTAGTATCTCCTCATCCTTTTGTTCTCACTTACTAAATACCAGCCATGCTAACAAAAAATATATTGAAAACATAATATCAACCGTTGTTAATGAATGCTTAGAATTTTCAATAAAACATGGTGTAAAAAAAACGGAAAACTACACTCTATCATGCAAACAAACAAACGAAAAAACAAGTATTACATTATCACTTTACTTACAATCACAGCAAATAACATTACTTAAAAATTATATTAAAAAAATTCAAGTCATTAAAGAAAATAATGAGTTAGAAACGATATTATTTACAAAAGAGTTCTCTGAACTAGGATATGCCATTTATAGCTTAATTAAAGACTATAAAGGAAAAATTAAAATTGAGCCCATTAAAAAGAAAGAAAAACCATCTTCAATTATAAAAACCAATATTATTTTAAATTTAAATATCAAGGACATAAAAAATGATTATCAAAACTGAAGACTATATTATTGATTCAAGTATACTAAATAAAATAACAATTTCTGGATCGATGAGACTTCCATCACCACTATCATACGACCAACCATTTTCACTAATCAAAAAAGCATTAGAAGAATCTACCACTATTTTAGATATAGATCTTACAGATCTAGAGTATCTAAACAGCTCTGGTATAACATCATTAGCAAGAATCATTATTCAAGCAAGAAAAGATGATAAAGAAATGAAATTAATTATTAATAAAACAATTCCATGGCAAGATAAAACATTATCATCATTAAAAAATCTTTGGGAAAAATTACACATTGAAACAAACTAAAATAAATAAAATAACATTTTGGGGAAACTTAGATGAATCTAAACTCAAATATTTAAAAAACAAAATTTCACTGTCCTTTAAAATGCCAATTAAGCATACTGAAGATTGGAAAAAGTGCAGTATAATATCCAATTTTTTTACTGACTATTGCACATCATCCATGTTTAAAAATAAAAAAGAAATTAAATCTATTTTATCAACCATCATTAATGAACTCATTGAAAATGCTATAAAACACAGTTACAAAGACTATAATGAAATAAACATTTTCTTAATAAACCTAGATAATGAAATTATATTTATAACAGAAAATATTGCACCTCAAGACAATACAAATAACTTAATCCACACCATGAATCAATTAAAACATAGTAATATTGAATCGCTAATTTTAAATAGAATTAAAAACAATTTTATGTACAACCAAGAAAACTCTGAAATTGGATTATTAAATATCGCAAATAATTATAGAACAACCATAGGTGCTAGAATAACACCCATAGAAAAAACTAAATTAAATAAAATAGAATTAATCACAAGTATAAAATATGAATAATGAGTTAGAAAAACTCACCTTAAAACAAAAAAGTGTTTTAACGTTTATTTACAACTACTTTCAAGACAATAAATTTTATCCTTCTTATAAAGAAATCGCAAAAACATTTAACTTTAAGTCAGATGGAACAGTAAGAACTTATTTAGAAATTCTTGAACGAAAAAAATATATAAAAAGACATTCAAAAGCACGAGCGATTACAATATTACATCCCCCCTATACAACACCCATTTTAGGAATCATTCGAGCAGGAGAACCAACAGAAGCAATCGAAACTATAGAATCATCCATAGACACCCTTCCATTATTAACCTATAAAAAACATAAATTTGCTTTAAATGTAACAGGAGATAGTATGATTAACGCAGGAATTATGGATGGTGATATTGCCATAATAGAAAAAAATCATCCCATTAAATCAGGAGACATTATTGCTGCTTTAATTGATACCGAAGCAACCTTAAAACGCTATATTAAACAAGATAATACAATAAGCTTGCAGGCTGAAAATAGTAACTATCAACCTATTATAATACAAAAAAACAAAGCATCTTCCATTCTAGGAAAATGTATAGGAATTATTAGATCCTATTAACATTCAATCGTATTAAAAACAGTTATACTAACTGCTTCAATAATGAACACATACTAATAGCTGTATTAGCAGCCTCATACCCTTCATTAAACGAATCTGGCAATGACCGTTCTTTTGCTTGAAAATCTGTATACGTTGTTAAAACACCAAAAATAATCGGTTTACCTGTTTCTATCATAACATCTTGAATACCACGAGCACATTCATGAGACACATGATCAAAATGTGCCGTATCACCTTTTATAACCGCACCTAAACAAACAACAGCATCCGAAAAATTAGCACATTGCTTAGCTATCAAAGGTATCTCAAAAGCGCCATCCGTTTCTATAATCTTAATATCAGTTGTGCCACACTCATCTAAAGCCTTTAAAGCCCCCTCTAACAAGCCCTGAGCAATATCTCCATTAAAAGATGCAACAACGATAGAAATTTTATATGATTTTCCATCTAAATCTCCCTTAATAATAGTATCGTTTGGCTCTAACCCTTTTACATGATTGTGTTTCATAATATATGCCCCATTTTTTTTTGTTTTGTTTTTAAATAAGATTGATTATATTTTCCTGGTTCTATTTTAATAGGAACCCTCTTTTTAACATCCAATCCAAATCCCTTAAGACCCACAATTTTTCTTGGATTATTTGTCATTAAGTGCATCTCCTTTACTCCTAAATGAAGTAATATTTGTGCTCCAACTCCATAATCTCTTAAATCTTCTGAAAAACCAAGCTCTTTATTAGCTTCAACCGTATCATATCCATTTTCTTGCAATTTATAAGCTTTTAACTTATTGGCAATGCCAATACCACGGCCTTCCTGACTCATATACAAAATAACCCCACTTCCATTCTTAGTAACCATCTGCATTGCCGTATGCAATTGAGGCGCACAATCACAACGCAAAGACCCAAATACATCACCGGTAATACATTCCGAATGAACACGAACTAAGGTTGGTTTTTTTGTATAATCCCCATATGTTAACGCAAAATGATGTTTATCATTCAATTTATCCAAATAACACCTTAAATCAAATTCACCCAAATCTGTTGGTAACTTTACCGTCTCAACCAATTCAATAAAGGATTCATTTTGGATACGATAATGGATTAAATCTTTAATTGTTATTAAACACAGTGCATGCTCCTTAGCAAACTCAAGCAAATCAGGCAATCGAGCCATATCCCCATCAGGCTTAATAATTTCACAAATAACACCAGCGGGTTGTAACCCTGCTAATCGAGCAAGATCAACAGAAGCTTCTGTATGACCAGCACGTTTTAAAACACCCATTCTCCTTGCCCGTAACGGAAATAAATGCCCCGGCGATATAATATCATCCGGCTTAGATTCTGGATGTATCATAACACGAATACTTTTAGCTCTATCAAAGGCTGAAATACCCGTTGATATACCATGCTTGGTATGAGCATCAAAAGAAACCGTAAAAGCGGTTTTATTTGGATCAGAATTTTCTTTAACCATTTCAGTAATCTCAAGCCGATCCAAAATATCATCCGTAACGGGAACACATACAAGACCCCGAGCTTGTTTTATCATAAAATTAATGGCATCAGGTGTAGCAAAATCAGCAGCCATAATAAGATCCCCTTCATTTTCACGATCTTCATCATCAACAACGATCACCATTTTACCATTTGAAATATCAGCAATAGCCTCTTCAATCGTATTAAATTTAACCATTGATATTCCCTAAAGAACCACTCTTAACAGCATTTACAACATATTTACCTATCATATCACACTCGATATTAATTTCTTTACCTATATCATAATAGTTAATAACTGTTTGTTCAAACGTATGAGGAATAATATGACACGTTAATGATGTAGAGCTAAGATGAGAGATGGTTAAACTAATACCATCAATAGCTATTGAACCTTTATATATTAAAAATGATGACAAAGCATCCTCAAAAGAAACAACGATTTTTCCCCATGGATCAGATTTTTCTAACTCAATAATTTTTCCCACCCCATCAATATGACCTGACACATAATGACCACTTAACTTAGTTTGCAAGGTTAAACTAGGTTCCAAATTAACATAAGAACCAACCGTTAACGTATTAAAGGTTGTGACACGCAATGTTTCTTGTAGATAATGAACTATAAAATGGGTATCTGTAAACGCTACAACCGTAGAACAAACACCATTCACCGCAATACTATCCCCAAGATCGATATCCAAAACGCTTGTATCACAAGCAATACCAACAGCAACCCCATCCGTCAATGGATTCACTGAATCGATAACCCCTAATAATTTAATGATTCCCGTGAACATGATCTGCTACAAATTTTCCTAAAATACCATTAATAAATTTAGATGATTCTGGAGTTGAAAACTCTTTAGCTAATTCCACCGCTTCATCCAAAATAACATTTACAGGCGTCTCTTTAAGAGATAACTCATAAAAAGCTAACCGCAAAATACTTAAATCAATTAAATTAATTCTATCCAATGACCACCCTATAGAATAATCCCCTATTAATTGATCTGAATCTTTATGAAATTTCCAAGCACCAGAAACCAGATCTTTACCCCATGACTTTGCAGAATCATCACAGTCACTGGAATCAATAAAATAGCCCATAAAATCCAAAACATCATCATTTCGAGTACTAGCCTGATATAAGGCTTGCATAGCTAGCTTTCTACCAATATGACGTATTCCCATTTTATATTAAATCATCTAAATATTGATCAACAAAATGAGTATCAAAATCACCTTTTATAAAGGCTGGATGCTTAATAACTTTTTGATGAAACGGAATAACAGTCACAACACCATCAATAACAAACTCTTCCAAAGCTCTATTAGCACGCTGAAGCGTTTCTCGACGATCTTTTCCCCACACAATTAATTTTCCCACTAAAGAATCATAATGGGTTGGTATTTTAAACCCAGGATAAATAAAACTATCCGTTCGAACACCTTTTCCACCAGGTGGTAAAAACAAATCAACCGTTCCTGGACATGGCATAAAATTATTCTGATAATCTTCAGCATTAATACGAAATTCCATAGCATGTCCATTAAATGAAACATCCGACTGCTTTAAACGAAGTGTTTTTGTATAAGCAATACGAATTTGTTCTTTAACCAAATCAACCCCCGTAATCATTTCCGTTACAGGATGTTCAACTTGAATTCTAGTATTCATCTCCATGAAATAAAAATTAGAATTATTATCAACCAAAAACTCAACGGTCCCTGCTCCTTCATAATTAATACCTGAAGCAGCCTTAATCGCAGCTTCTCCCATCTTCTGACGCATATCCTGAGAAACAATAGGAGACGGAGCCTCTTCTATAAGCTTTTGATGACGACGTTGAATAGAACATTCTCTTTCACCTAAATAAATAGCATGCCCGGTTTTATCTGACAAAACTTGTATTTCGATATGACGAGGTTTTTCAATAAATTTTTCAACATAAATATCGCCATTGCCAAAAGCAGCCATCGCCTCATTATGAGCCATATTATAGGCATTAACTAACTCCGATTCGTGATGCACAATCCTCATCCCACGCCCTCCCCCACCAGACGATGCTTTTAATAAAAGAGGATAGCCAACATCTTTTGCAAGAATTGTTAATGTATCTAAATCCGAAATAACACCATCAGAACCTGGAACAATAGGAACATCCAAAGATTGCATTGTTTTTTTAGCCTCAGATTTATTCCCCATCATATTAATACAACGAGCAGATGCCCCAATAAAAACAATATTATTGGCTTCACAAACATCACTAAAATCTGCATTTTCAGATAAAAACCCATAACCAGGATGAATAGCCTCAGCACCGGTAACTTCACAGGCCGCAATAATCGATGGAATATTTAAATAACTCTTACTAGGAGTAGCCGGTCCAACACAAATTGCTTCATCA
>PBBX01000032.1 GCA_002716725.1 bacterium
AAATCAGTATAATTGACGCACATATCTAGAGAAAGAAATAAGGAGAAAGGAATGCAAGAAGAAACGTTACGATATTCTGAAGATCATGAGTGGGTAAATGTAGAAAATGATATAGCAACAATAGGTGTTTCTCAGTATGCAATTGATGAACTAGGTGAAATTGTATTTGTAGAACTTCCACAAAAAGACACCGAAATAACTCAAAAAAGTGAATTTGGCACCATAGAATCTGTAAAAACAGTATCATCGATTTATGCGCCAGTGTCAGGAACAATAATAGATACAAATACAGCGTTAGCGGACCAACCAAACCTTGTTAATAGTGATCCCTATAATCAAGGGTGGATCATCAAAATACACGTAGCTAATGTAGAAGAACTAGATGATTTAATGACACATGAAGAGTACCAACTATTTTTAAAGACATTAGTCCATTAAACTATAAAAATTTAAGTATCCATCACACTAACATGTCTAGCTTTTTCACGACCCAAAGAAGTTAAACTCAAATAATCATCCACACGGTTTATAAAACCGTGTTGCAAAGCGTAGGCAACAACCGTATTAGCAAAACGATACGACCATTTCATATGAATGACTAAATTAGAAAATGTATTTTCTGTTTTTTCTGTATCAGTCCCTTCATGATCAAACAACTGAATCAAAAGCATATTAGCAGAAAATCGTAATCGTTGTTTATGGTATCGCAAAAATTTTATCAAAACACCTTGTGAAGGAGAAAAAATAAAAACAAAACCAAATAAAACACCCGTCATAACAGCCATAGATCCAGCAATAGAAACATTAATATAAAATGCCATAAAATATCCTAATAACGATGATAGAATACCAAACAACACACTTAAACCAATCATATGAGATAACCGACGAGATAATAGGTAAGCACTTGCAGGAGGAACAATCATTAACGCAACAACCAAAATAGCCCCGACAGATTCAAAGGCACCAACAGCGGTAACACTAACCAAAGACATTAAGGCATAATGAATATAAGTAGGAAAAAACCCTAACATAGCAGCTAAGCCACGATCAAACGTACATAATTTTAGTTCTTTATAAAAACCCAAAACAAAGCCAATATTTAATAATAAGATA
This sequence comes from bacterium, assembly GCA_002716725.1. Taxonomy (GTDB): domain Bacteria; phylum Margulisbacteria; class Marinamargulisbacteria. The sequence continues at coordinate 1,117 of PBBX01000032.1, forward strand.
CCTCCCATAACCCATAATGAAACAGGCCCAAGATTAAGTCCCCATAAAGACAATAAACGAAAAGGAGTAAACGCAATTTCACCTAGTAAAACCGCATCTTGATCCAAATGAATATCTCCTGCAAATAGATTAATTAACAAGATAGAAACAGAAAAAAAGAGAGGAAACACAAGCCCAATAGACGCATCTTTTTTAAGACGTTTAGAAGAAATCAATAATTCTGTTAAAAACACCATAAATACGCCAGTAATCGTAGCACCAAGAATAAGGATAGGCGAATTAAGATCATGAACCAGAAAAAAAGCACAGACAATCCCAAGTAAAACAGAATGACTAATAGCATCACTAATAAGCGCCAAACGCCTTAATATTAAATACACCCCACATAAACTACAAGAAGCCGCTACAATACAAGCTAAGATAATGATATAGAGTTGTTCAATACCCATGATCATCCTTAAATAAAGTAGCTTGTAAGCGTTGTGCTTTTTGATAACCACGTTTTGTAAAGCCCCAAAGATCTCCCTCCGGGTTACGAACAAATTGCTGACGTTTAAGTTCATGCATAGCTCGTAAAGCAGGACCTCGTCCAATCGCACTTAATGCTGATAATTGATGACAATGGTAAGGATCCGTTTGAGTTTCAGAAAATAATAACATATTCATTAACATGCTATTGGCACGAATATTAGATCGATAATAATAAGTTTGTATCCAATTCCAAATCAAACCACGATGAGGTGCAAACAACAATGAAACAATCACAAACAAGCTAACAACAACAACAATCATAGGCCCTGTAGATAGATGTGGAATATAATTACTAAAAAGAGTCCCAATAACACCCGCTAATAACCCAAAAAAACCTGATAACAACACCGTAAAACCTAAATGACTGGTCCATTGTCTTGCAGCAGCGGCAGGAGCAATCATCATAGCACTCATTAACACAACCCCCACCATTTGCAAACCTAGTACAATTGCCATAACCAATAACATGGTTAACAAAATATCAAGCTTAACAACAGGAAATCCTAAAGAATTCATAAAATTAGGATCAAATGCTAAAAGCTTAAATTCTTTCCAAAATAAGATTATAAATATAATAATGATCAAACAAAACACACCCATAGTAATAAGATCTTGAAACAAAATAGTAGATGCACTTCCAAACAAAAACGAATTTAATCCAGCTTTTTCAGAACTAGGTGTTTGTTGAATATAACTTAATAAAACAATACCAAGCCCAAAAAAAACCGATAAAACAATCCCAAAAGCAGCATCATGAGTAAGACTTGTATAACGAACAATAGCATGAACAAAAAGAGTCCCTAACCAACCTGATATAATAGCACCTAAAAACAACCCTAAAGGATCTTTTGCCATCATCCATAAAAAAGCAAGTGTAATACCTGGAAAAGCAGCGTGAGAAATAACATCCCCAAGCAAACTTTGCTGTCTTAAAACAGCAAAAGAACTTAATAATCCAGAACTAATCCCTAAGATAAAAGCACCAGACATAACAACACCTAAGGTATAATTAAAATGAAAAAGATCAACAAACATCACTAATCAACAAACGGTTGGTTAGCCATTAAGAAAGCACGTCGACCTCCATAAGTAGTCCTTAGATTTTCATTAGTTAAAACATCCTTAACAGGACCATAAGCAATTTGACGTACATTAAGCAAAGACACCCAATCAAAGTAATCTGATAATGTTTGTAAATCATGATGAACAACAACAACCGTCTTTGATTGATTACGTAACTCTTTTAATAAGCCTATAATAGCCTGTTCTGTAACCGCATCAACCCCAACAAAGGGTTCATCCATAAAATAAAGATCCGCATCCTGAACCAAAGCACGTGCTAAAAAAACACGTTGCTGTTGACCACCAGACAATTGATTAAGTTGACGATCCGAAAAATCTAGCATTCCAACACGATCTAAAGCATCTAAAGCCAATTTTTTATCAGCCTTAGTAGGCCGCCTAAACCATCCTAAATGACCATATCGTCCCATCATAACAACATCTAAAGCATCAGTAGGAAAATCCCAATCAACACTACCCCGTTGAGGCATATACCCAATAGTATTTTTTTGTTTTTTAATAGACTGACCAAAAATAGAAACATTACCAGCCGCTGGTTTTATAAGCCCCATAATAGAACGTAATAACGTTGTTTTTCCGGCACCATTAGGTCCAACAATAGCAAGTAAAACACCTTTAGGAATTTTTAAATCGATATCCCATAAAACGGGCTTTTCTTTATACGCAACCGTTAAATCTTGAACAATAACAGAACACTCATCATCTAAAAGATCCTTCATAATACTTATTTTAAACCATCAACAATGCTATGAATATTATGCTTTAACATGCCAATATATGTTCCTTCAGGCGTATTAGGTTCCCCAAGTGCATCTGAAAATAATTCACCTCCAATAACCACATGCCATCCCTTTGCTTTAACCGCTTCTTGAACGGACAAAATATGTCGTTTAGAAATAGATGATTCAACAAAAATAGCAGGAATTTTTCGCATAACAATAAAATTAGCTAATTGATCCACATCATAAATAGCAGCTTCAGATTGTGTGCTAATACCTTGTAAGGCATATACTTCGAAACCATAAGCATCCCCAAAATAGCCAAAAGCATCATGAGCAGTCACTAAAATACGACGATGATTAGGCACTAAAGAAACCTGATTTAAAATATAGCGATCTAAACGTTTTAATTGATCCCGATATTGAGTTGCATGTTTGATATAAAACTCTTTATTAGCCTTATCCTTATGAATCAAAGCCTGTTCAACAGCATCAATTGCTAAAAGCCATAACCGAACATCAAACCAAACATGAGGATCATAAAATCCATCAAATTCTTTTGGCATTCGAAGTGTATCTTTATCAATACGATCTGTAACAGCAACAATATGCGACCGTTCAGCCATATTAGATAATACATCCCCCAACTTAGCTTCAAGGTGTAAACCATTATAAAAAATAATATCAGCTCGAGCCAAACTTAACACATCGCTTTCTGTTGCTTTATATAAATGAGGATCAACACCAGGACCCATTAATACAGTAGCATCTACTTTATCATGAGCAATATTACGAACAATATCGTGAATCATGCCTGTCGTACTCACAACCGTTAAAGAGGTTTTAGAGCCAGGTGCATCGCACGCAGTGAGCAAACATAAAACTAAAATAAATAAGCCACAAACACCATATCGAAACAATCCTATATTAAAATATCGTACTAACAATGACAGCATAAACACTCCTAAATTATTTAAAAAAGATAGTATACACAATATTGTTAGGCATGCCTAACAATATTTCAAAAACAGCTTAATTTTTAGTAACATAAATATGATTGGTTGCTTGTTTACTAAAATGAATAGAGTGATTCTTAACCAAACAAACCATAGTCCCATCAAACTCTAAACATTCATCAATAATTAACTTAGATTGTAGTAAAACATCATGTTTTTCTAAAAAACTTAAGTACCTACTATCTAAATCAACAAAGCGAACAATAGAACATCTATCCCCTTTTTTACACGACGACAATAATTGCTCATTAGAAATAATAGGAACACGTCCATTTTTATCGGGTATAGGATTACCGTGAGGATCAAATTGAGGATAATTCATTAATGCTTCTAATTTTTCAATCACTTTATTAGATGAAGCATGTTCTAGTAATTCAGCTTCATCATGAACTTCATCCCACGTAAACTCTAACACTTTAAATAAATATGTTTCCCAAATACGATGATGTCGAACCATATTACACCCCACATCTCGACCTTTAGAAGTTAATTTAAGACCTTTATAAGGTTGACTCGTTACGTAACCATGATGTTCGAGTCGTTTAATCATTTCAGAAACAGAAGCCATAGAAATATTTAATTTTTTAGATACATCATTCACTTTAATAATAGGCTTATCCTCTAACTCAGATAAGTGATAAATAGCCTTTAAATAATTTTGTGTACTCTGTTTCACGTAACAAGAGTAATGCAAATAAAAAACAAGAACAAGCAATAATTATAAAAAAAGCTCCCAAAAATTTGGGAGCTTTTTAAAATTAATCTAAAAAAAAATTTAGAACTGAGTTGATAAGGAAAAAGAAAAATTTTGATTTTTAACATCCGTTGCAATATCACGTAATCCATGATCATAAGCTGCAGCAAATGTAATGGCTTGTAACTGACTAATCGGAGACTGAGCGGTAATACTAGCACCAAAAGTAGCTCCCACATCAGCAGAACTAAGGGAATCTTTAGCATCAACAGCATCATTATCACCCGTTTTGGATTCAGCATTAATTAAATAACTACCATATCCACCAGCATTAACAGAAAAATTTAGATTAGCCCACTCGTAAGGAATTTTATAAGATACTGTTGCAGGAACATATATATAATTTGAACTATGTAACGTATCCGTAGAACCTTCCGTTTGAGCCGAATTAAGAGCCTTATAACCCATGCCTAAATTAGCAGCAAAAAAATCATTAATATCATAACTAGCCTGACCTAAAGCATGAAACCCTAATTTATTACTATCCGTATCTGTACTACTAGCAGAAGCCTCAGCCCATGATGAAGATCCCGTCACCAATCCAAAATTAGCAGAATAGTTTATTGCCGATAACATATCAGATACAGCAGCAAATACTGAAACAGACCCTCCTAACATCAATGCAATGACTAACAAAGATAATTTTTTCTTCATAATACATCTCCCTTTTATTTAATATTATAATTATTGTTTAATGAAAAAAAATAAAAGTCAACTAATTTAAACCGTTACAGTTGCCAAAGCCTTCTTTACAGTCATGCCAATATCCGCAGGAGAATCAACCACGATAATACCACAGTCAGCCATAATAGCTTTTTTAGCAGCCGCTGATTCATCAGCCCCAGATACAATAGCACCTGCATGACCCATACGTCTCCCTGGAGGGGCTGTTTGACCAGCAATAAAACCAATAACAGGTTTAGTAACCTTTTCTTTCGCATACTGAGCGGCTTCTATTTCCATAGAACCACCAATTTCGCCAATCATAACAATGGCTTCTGTTTCAGGATCATTTTCAAATAACTCTAATAACTCAGCCATTTTTGTACCAATAACCGGATCACCACCAATCCCTACACAGGTTGTTTGGCCTAAACCAACCTGACACAATTGATGAACCGCTTCATAGGTTAATGTCCCAGACTTAGAAATAACACCAACACTGCCTTTTTTTGCAATAAAACCAGGCATAATCCCTACTTTTGCTTCATCAGGCGTTAATAAACCAGGACAATTTGGCCCAATTAAACGGGTATTAGTAGATTCTAAGTATGTATAAACCTTAGCCATATCAGAAACAGGAATCCCTTCCGTAATACAAACAACTAACTCAATACCAGCATCAGCAGCTTCTAAAATAGCATCCGCAGCAAATGCAGGAGGAACAAAAATCAAAGAAACATTAGCACCCACCTCTTGTCGAGCTTCAAAACACGTATTAAAAACAGGAACCTTACTATCTAAAGCTTTCTGCCCCCCCTTTCCAGGAGTAACACCACCAACAATATTATTACCATACGCTAAACATTGTTCCGCATGAAACGAACCTTCAGAGCCTGTAATACCTTGAACAATAATTTTTGAATCTTTATTAACTAAAATAGACATGTACTAATCCTCCCAATCTAAGTGGCTACACCAACAACTTTTGTCGCAGCTTCTTCAAGAGACTCTGCAGGAATAATGGAAACTCCAGAATTTTCTAATAATGATTTCGCTTCTTCAGCATTCGTACCCGCTAATCGTACAACCACAGGAACCGATAAATCTAATTCACTAACCGCTTGAATAATACCATTGGCAACACGATCACAACGAACAATGCCTCCAAAAATATTAATTAATACAGCTTTAACACTTTTATCGGATAAGATAATACGAAACCCATTTTTTACCGTTTCAACATTTGCACCCCCACCAACATCAAGAAAATTTGCCGGTTCACCCCCTTTTAATTTAATGATATCCATCGTAGCCATAGCTAACCCAGCACCATTAACCATACACCCTACATTACCATCAAGCTTAATATAATTTAAATTAAACGCATCCGCTTCTACTTCTGTTGCATCCTCTTCATGAGTATCACGTAAACTAGCAATATCTTTTTGTCGATATAATGCATTTGAATCAAAATTAAATTTAGCATCCAAAGCAATCACATTTCCTTGTTCCGTTAAAACAAGCGGATTAATCTCGGCAATCGATGCATCGGTTACTTCATAAGCCTTGTACAAAGCTTTTAATACTTTTACAGCTTGTTTAAAAGAATCACCTTCAAAGCCCAAACGAAAGGCTAACTGCCTAGCCTGATTCGCTTGAAAGCCAAGATTAGGATCGACCCAAACTTTAATAATTTTCTCCGGTGTTTTAGCAGCAACGTCTTCGATATCAACACCACCCTCAGCAGAAGCCATAATAACATGTTTGGATTGAGTTCGGTCTAACGTAATAGCAACATAATATTCTTTTTCAATATCAAGTGCTTCAGTAATATAAATTTTTCGAACTAACTGCCCTTCTGGACCTGTTTGATGCGTTTTTAGGGTCATACCCAAAATTTCTTTTGATGTTTCAATAGCACTTGCTTTATCAGGACAAAATTTAACACCGCCACCAAGCCCCCTACCACCTGCATGGATCTGAGCTTTTACAACAAACTGGCTACAGTTAAATTCTTTAGCAACTCTATCAATCGTAGAGTCAATATCAGCTTCATTCTCAACGATAAAACCATCCTGAATGGGAACACCATTTTCTTTTAAAATTTCTTTAGCTTGATATTCATGAATTTTCATAAGTAGAAAAACTGTATCACATTAAAAAAAAATTGAAAAGAAAGAAAAAAGAGTCAAACAACCGCTTCTTCAGACCTAACCCGACTTAAAACATAATCAGCAATAAAAAAAAGAGAATTTTTATAAACACTATCATTAAACAAAGCTAACGATTGCTTAGATTGATCAATTTTTTGATTAATAAGACTCGCTAAATCATCATGAATAGAATAAGCAAAAGCCTTATCACGTAATAAGTTAAAACTCGCTAAATCTTTATTCCTAAAACCTTGAATAATATGCTCTTTTTCAGCCTTCGTTACTTTTTCTAAAGTCAAAATCATTGGCAACGTAAATTGTCCTTGAATAAAATCTTGACCAATTGATTTTTTTAAATCATTGCTTGATCCAAACATATCTAAATAATCATCTGATAATTGAAAGCTATACCCTAACTCAATCGCATAACAAGCTAAAGCATCCTGTTGTTCTTGGCTAAAATCAAATAAATAAGCCCCTACTAAACATGCCATCTTAAATAAAACCGCTGTTTTTGATTCCAAAACAGAATAATAAGATCTCAAATCAAACTGTTGTTTATCTCTATAAGAGTATTGCAACAACTCACCTTCACACATTTTTTGAACCGTCATACTAAGTTCATTCAAAATACGCACAGAACCAACCTCTGCAATTAACTGTAAAGCAACTGAATATAAATAAACCCCTATCGTAACAGCTACAGGATTACCAAATTTTGATTTCACAGATTCTGAATCACGACGAAGCTCAGCATCATCAATAACATCATCATGAACCAACGAAGCCATATGAATCAATTCAATAGCAGTCGCACATAACACCAACTTATGATGAGCCTCTTTATCTAAATGAGGCATAACTAAATACGTTGACAAAAAAACAAGGGTAGGCCGAAGTAATTTACCCTGAGATGATAAAAGATGACGAATAATAGGAGAAGAATCATGATTTTCACGCTTTAGAAGAACCGTTTCTAATGTCTTCTTCACACAATCTAAATCATGTTTTATGAGTGAAAAAACACTTAATTTATCCATCATAATCGTTCACAAATACCATCAACATCAACATATTCTTCAACTAAATTTTGAACGGTTTTTATTTTATCAGGCTCATTAGATCGTAACTTAACCAACATATTGGTAATTTTATTAGCAATAGTAAACGAATCTTCCTCAACTAACACCATAGGAATATGAGTTCGTTTAACTAATTCTAAAATCCGAGGATGCAAAATCTTACCACAAGTAAAGACAATCCCTGAAACATAATAAACAACTTCTGAATCCAATAAATTACCACATAAAGCAGCCATAACCAAACCTTCACGATTAGCAGGCACAATAAATAATGTATTGGGCTCTAATTGCGATAACGCATCATGAGGCACCATATCCCCAATCAAGCATTTTTCAACACGATTATTAAATCCAACTTTAGATGATAAAACATCCCCACCTAATTTTTCAAAAATAGTTTCTATAGTTGGATTCGTTAACATAGGTACAAACGGAATACATCCTAAAACATCAATACCTTGACGCTGCAACCCTTTACGAACATATGAACTAATTTTTTCATATTTATCTTGCTGAATTTTATTAATAATAACGCCTAAAACCTCTACCCCATGTAAATCAAACACTGCCTTATTAAGCATTAACTCATCAATAGAACGACCAATCCCACCCAATGACACCAAAATAACCTTTAATCGTAATAATTTTGCAACGGCAGCATTTGACAAATCAAACACAGATCCAACGCCGGCATGACCCGTTCCTTCAACAACTAAGAAGTCTTTATCCTGAATAAGCTTGGAATGAGACTCTTGTAAAACCTTTTTAGCCCTTTCATTATCAGGCTGATCAATATAATCCTGAGTAAATCCTTTAGGAACAGCTATCGGACTCATGTGTGAAAAATCATCTTTTAAGTCATATACATGCTGAAATAATACAGCATCTTTATCCACTTTTTTATCATCTACAACCAAATACTGCTGGCCAACAGGCTTCATATAAGCCACCTTTTTAAAGCGCTTTAATATCGCACTAAACAAACCTAGCGATGTCATAGTCTTACCATCATTTTGACGTGTTGCAGCTACAAAGAAAGATTTCACATGTTTACCCATAAATAAGTAGTTTATAACAGAACATCGTTGATTAACAATTACTATCTTAGTAAAATTAGGATAATCCTATAAAAACACCGTCTTTTATAAAATTAATAATTGATTACAAATGCATATAATGGTCTATACTAGTCTATATAAATGTTTCAAAAAAAATTAATCATAATACTATTATCCTGCCTCATTCTTACAGGATGCAAGTCAAAAAACTATCTAACAGAAGAAGTAACGATAGAAGACTTATTAACAATCAAACAAAATCATAAGGAATATGTAACTGAAAAAAACTCAAATAAACTCATTATTCCAAAAGAATATCACAAAATGCTTGAAAAAAAATATCGAGAAAGGTTTCTATCTCCTTGGAAATCAAGAAAGGCAAGTATTTCAAAAAATACCGTTATAAAACAATTTAAGCAACTTAATAACAAAAATGTAGTGGGTGAAAACAAAAAAAAGATAGCTGAATCATGGACCATAAAACTTCAAAAAAATGCTAATTTAAAAAAATATCCTAATTATACAAAACGAGGAATAACCATCGCAAACACAAATTTACGATTAATCCCTACGCACAAACCCATTTTTAAAGAATTTTCTGATAATTCAAATGGATATCCTTTTGATAATAATCAAAACTCTAAATTACCAGCAAACACCCCCATTTTAATTACACATATTACAGCTGACAATGCGTGGGTATTAGTAGAAACTCCCTATGCATTTGGTTGGGTCCCTATTAGAGATATTGCCTATACAGGAAAAAAGTTCATAAAAGCATTTAAAGCTCAAAAGAAATATATTGCTATTACACACGATGACTTTGGCATTAAAACACAAAAAGGAACCTATTTATATCAAGGATTTATCGGGATGTCCTTCCCCCTCATAAATAAAACTAAACAACATTATACTACTATTGTAGCAAGAGCAAATTCATCTCGATGGGCCTACATTGACAAAGCAAAAATTAAAATAACAAATGCAAAACAAAAACCATTTTCATTAACAAACAAAAATATTGGATTAATTTGTGATAATTTAATTGATCAGCCCTATGGATGGGGAGAACTTTATTACAATAGAGACTGCTCGGCTATGATTAGAGACTTATTTGCCCCCTTTAGCATTTGGCTACCTCGAAATTCAACAGCACAAGCAAAACATGGTGGCATGTTTATTGATATTTCTCAAATGCCAGAAGACCAAAAAGAAGACTTTATAATAGAAAACGGAATCCCTTATTTAACCCTATTATGGTTTCCTGGACATATCATGTTATATATTGGCGAAAAAGAAAATAAATCCTTAATTTTTCATAATATCTGGGGACTTAGAACCAAAGACAAACTAAAACGAAAAATTATTGGTAAAGCCGTTATCACATCCTTAAAACCAGGTGAAGAACTACCTAATATTGATGATTCATATAATTTTTTAAAGCGATTAAAAGGAATGACCTTACTCATTCCACGCTACTAAAATAGTCCTTAAAAATAGCAATAAATTCACAGTAATAGCTATCGTATGATAAAATTACTATCCTATGTCATTAAATAGCAGTCAAAAAAAAACAAATATTCAAGCAATAACGAACGCAAAACTATTATCATCAGATTCGGATAAAATATTAAACATAGCCATAAAAAACACAAAAGTAATTGCCTTAGGATATTTACCAGATGATGACACGATTGAAGAAATAAATGCTTGCCATCATCTTATTATCAATAACGTGTTTAATATTGGAAGCTTTATTAAAAACAAGCCATCACAAACAGAACCAAACGCACAATTAAAAGAAAACCCTACTATAAAACCAATTGATAGCTATGAGCTTGTCAAACACATCCATAGCCAATCACTACCCCCCTCTCAGAAATGCTATGTTGCTAACGTACAAATATCCGAATTCTTATTCATACTTCAAGAAACAACAAAAACTCCCATAGCCTCCCATTGCCATCTTATTCTGCAACATATAGATGAAGAAACATGTTCTATATTAAATACTCTAACACTTCCAGATTGCTTATCCTTAGGAATATACCTACCCACCGACCCTACTTCAATTTCAAGCACAATAGAACCACTAATACTAGCTAAAACCATCACAAGTGTATCCTGTGATCCATCCTCAGCATTAAGTAGCTTAATCATGAAATATTTTCCAAAAAACTATCCTAAAATATGTCAATTATTATTTAATGACGCTAGCAAAACTATATTTAAAATAGACGCCCCTTCTATTAAAATCGGAAACTCCATTAATGCGATATTCATACAAAAAAAAGAACCCTACGCGATTTCAGTAATCGTAACAAACGGCGTTATCCAAACCATCCAAGGAGATCAAAATGAAACACGCTAAATTTATTAAAAACCATATTCCAGATACAGCACATGATATTAAAACCATGTGCAATAGTATAGGCGTAGATTCGGTCGAAACATTAATCAATGAAACCATTCCTACATCCATACGAAAAAAAGAAACACTCCCCATTACAGCATTTGAATCTGAATATAACTTCTTTCAACATATCAATCTATTAGCCAAAAAAAACACCCTAACAACCTCTCATATTGGTTTAGGTTATTACAATAGCATTACCCCGCCCGTCATTCAGAGAAATATATTTGAAAATCCAGGATGGTATACACAATACACACCCTATCAAGCAGAAATTTCTCAGGGTCGATTAGAAGCATTATTAAACTTTCAAACCATGATATCAGAACTTACCCAACTACCCATCGTAAATGCTTCTCTTTTAGATGAGGCAACCGCCGCCGCAGAAGCAATGCAAATGCTCTATCGCACCCAAGCAAAAAACACAAAACAAAACACAACATTTGGTGTTACATCAGATATATTTCCACAAACATTAGCCGTATTAAAAACAAGAGCCTCTCATTTAAACATCTCCCTTGAAATAATCGAACCAACAACACCCTTAATAAACAATCATTTATTTGGAATATTATTTCAATCACCAAATAGATTTGGAGAATGTAAGCATTATAAGCCGTTAATAGAAGAAGCAAAACATAAAGCAATACCCATAATTCAATGTACCGATTTATTATACTTATGCATGGAAAACCCAGAACCCTATGTTGATATTTGCATAGGCTCATCACAACGATTCGGTATCCCCCTAGGATTTGGAGGCCCACATGCTGCATTTTTTGCAACAACAGCATCGTACAGCCGCCAAATCCCTGGAAGAATTATTGGAGAAAGTATTGATAAATTTAATAATAAAGCACTAAGAATGGCCCTTCAAACAAGAGAACAACATATTAGAAAAGAAAAAGCGACCTCTAATATTTGCACAGCACAGGCATTATTAGCCATTATGGCAGGTATGTATGCCATATATCACGGACCAAAAACATTACAAAGTATTGCCGAATCCGTTCATCATCTTGCACAATTATGTGCTAATCATATAACCAATCTTGGCCTTAACTTAAAATCAACAAATTTTTTTGATACCATAAGTTTTGAATGTGCTGACAAAACATTACGAACTAACCTAAAAAAACAATGTAAGGCACATAACATAGAAGTAAATGATTCCCATAACCAATACATCTCGATAGCCTTTGATGAAACACACTCACAAGAACATTGTAAAACCATTTGCAATATAATAAGCCACACCGTAAACAAATCATGTCCATTTACAACACAGTTAGCAGAAAAAAAAGCAACAAGACCCTTAACATTTATGAAACAATCTATTTTTAATACCTATCATAGTGAAACAGATATGATGCGATATGTAAAAAAACTTGAAAATAAAGATTATTCATTAACAACAGGGATGATTCCCTTAGGATCCTGTACTATGAAATTAAACGCAGCAATCGAAATGATGCCCTTAAGCATCCCAGAAATTGCCCAAATACATCCCTTTAGTAATCCTGATACATATCAGGGCTATACAGAAATTATCAATCAATTAGGAAACTGGTTATGTGCCATTACCGATTTCGATGATATCTCATTCCAACCAAATTCAGGTGCACAAGGAGAGTACGCCGGTATACTTGCCATTAAACGTTATCATGATTCGAAAAACCAAGCTCACCGACATATTGCCTTAATTCCTACGTCAGCTCATGGAACGAACCCTGCGAGTGCTGTAATGGCAGGCTTAGATGTTATTCCAATTAACTGTAATGAGCAGGGTGATATCGATATTGAAGACTTAACTGAAAAATGCAAGCAATATTCAGAAAATATTGCATTATTAATGCTAACATATCCATCAACACATGGCGTGTTTGAAGAAAATGTCCAAACCATTTGCAATATAATCCATCACTATGGAGGACAAGTATATTTAGATGGTGCTAACTTAAATGCTCAAGTAGGCTTAACCAGCCCAGGTATCATCCATGCTGATGTATGCCATATAAACTTACATAAAACGTTTGCAATTCCTCATGGAGGTGGCGGCCCAGGAATGGGGCCCATATGTGTAAAAAAACATTTATCCAAATTTTTACCATCATTTTCATTACATGATAGTAATTGTCACAGCATTGCAGCAGCCCCTTTTAGCTCTGCTAGTATTTTATTAATTTCATATGCCTATATTGGCCTAATGGGCAGTGAAGGACTAGCATTAGCCAGTAAACATGCCATATTAAAAGCCAATTATATTAAAAGTCGCTTGGAGCCTTACTACCCCATTTTATTTACAGGAAAACATAACCATGTAGCACATGAACTAATTATTGATTGTAGACACTTTAAACAACAAGCCAATATTAGTGTAGAAGATATTGCCAAACGACTCATAGACTATTCATTTCATGCGCCTACCCTATCCTGGCCCGTCAATGGAACCTTAATGATTGAACCAACTGAATCAGAATCCTTAACTGAAATAAATCGATTTTGTGATGCTATGATCCATATTCATAATGAAATACAAGATATTATTTCGGGCACTGCAGACAAAACCAACAATGTATTAAAAAACGCACCTCATACTCAAGCTGAGCTATGTTCAGACGACTGGAATTATCCATATAGCAGAGAAAAAGCAGCCTTTCCAGTACAACACTTAAAAACAAATAAATTTTGGCCAACCGTATCACGTATCAATCAAGCACAAGGTGATAGGCACTTAATTTGTACATGTAGTCAGCCGCTATTAGCAACAAAAACATAATACATTATAGATAAAAAAATCACATAACTAGTATCATATCCCTGTAAAATAAACTAACTAAACAAGAATAGTTCATAATATGTATAAAAAACGATATAAATTTAATTTAAAGTATTATACACCCCATACTAGCCCCATCATTATAACAGCATAAATTATAAAGCTAAAAAACCAGTCATCAGCATCTTAATAATTCATAAAAATATGATTAAAAGCACTATTTTTTGGGTAAAAATTAATAGTAGAGACAATCATGATGCTAAAACAAATACTAACTATAACCCTTACATGTCTAGGATTAATCGTAGCCAATTTAATAATATCATGTGGCGCAATATCTCAACTAGATTCCTTTAAACAATTTGAAGATATCGAAATCGAAGGCGATTTTAAATCAGCCATTATCGCGATCAATACATTAACACTAAATTCATCAGAAAGAGAAAATGTTGGCTTACCTCCAGCAAAACCAGATCAATCCATAAGCTATTTAAATACTAACTCACACACAATGCCCCTTATATTTGTAGAACCTATATTTAAAAAATCAACACAAATCTCATCACAAAAAAAACCAACCAACCAAACAAACACCCTAAGCTTTTTAAACGAAGAGCCTGAAACCATTGAGTTTTATGATCCCTTTCAAGAAAAAAAGATCCACGCAACAAAAACAACAAGTAATAACTCATGTATTATTTATATTGAAACATCATCACAAGCTGAATTACTAGAATCAAACTCATTTAATTATAATCTAGCAAGTGCAATGAACTATATTGATACCTCTATTATAAACAATGCAACCGAACTCCTAGGACCCTCATTAGGAACACCATTAGATATCGATAATAACAATAAAATTATTATATTTATCACAACCATAAAAAATAACCAAGGAATTGAACAAGAAAACATCCATGGATTTCATTGGAATGATAATTTATCTGATAGTCACGAACATTCAAATAAAAGAGAGCTATTATACATTAATAAAAATAATATTATAAATAAAACATACAAACATGTTATAGCACATGAATATGTTCATTTATTAGTTGCTAGTTACCGTATAAAACAATCAAAAAACAGTAACTTTGAAACATGGCTCGAAGAAGGCATTGCAGAAGGATTATCCCCTTATTTATCAAACCAAAAAAACATAACAAGAGAAGCATTTAGAAGTTTAAATTATCAAGAAATAGTCAATGGAAATGGCCCTTTTTATACCTCTGAAGATATTAGAGTAGAACCTTATATCCTAGGGTATACCTTCCTAGATTATTGCCGAATACAAATGAATCAAGAAGCTGAGTTTTATAAACACTTAATTGAAACAATGATTGAAAGCAACACAACAAACTATAAAAGCTTAGATAGCATTATCAAAACATTTAATCCAAGTGGCAATCCTGATGTAATAAAAAATTTTCAAGATGCATTTACCTCATATAAAATAGCAAATCATGTAAAACATCCTAGCAACAAATATGGGTACAAAAATCATTCCTATGCAAATTATATCCCTAATATGCAAAGTCCTACCCATAATTTACTAAGTCTAGAAGCGGGTGGAAGTATATATTTTATCGAAGGAGATTATACCAAATCAGCTATTAACGATTTTACTCCTGAAGAATCAGGAAAAAATATTAAATTTATTAGAATAAAACCAACAAATTAATCATGAAAAAAACCAAAACCCAAAAATCAAAAATATTTAAATATAAAAAATAGTAACGAAGCATGTATAATATAAACCATACTATGAACACAATAAAAATCCTGAAATATCTAGTATTATTAGCGCTAACAATAAACTGTTTATCATGTACGATGATACATGAATCAAGCAATGTCTCAAATAATGAACCCTTAATCCTTTATCCAGAAAAACTAACAGAAATTTTAATTGAAGGAAGCACAAAAGCAATCATTGCAATCAATACCTCAACAAACTATGGATCACAAGAAAGTGCCGGAAACTCACCCTTAAAAACCTCTGGATCACCGGTTAAGCATACCCATATTAGCCATAAAAAAGAAAACGCAACACATTTTTGTGCAACAAATTTATCTCAACCAATCATACCCCCTTTTAATAAATCCTTTGCAAAGCACCAATCCCAACCGTCACAATTAACAGTAGATCCCGACGAAGCAATATTTTATGACGAAGGATTAAGTCAAGCAACAGGTCAAGATGAAGATATTACTGCCATAAAGGTTGCAAGCAATGCTACTTGCGTTATTTATGTAGAAAAATCATGGTATGAATCAGAAGAATTAGCATCACATACTATATTTTCAACAACACGAGACAATATTCTAGCATACTTTCAAGATCAGGTTGTGCCAAATGCAAAAACAGCATTAGGAGATACAATAAGCAACGTAACAGACGTAGATAATAATAATAAAGTTATCCTCTTTTTTACATCAATGTCATCAGAAAACGTCGCTGGTTATGTGTGGTCCATAAACTTATTTCCTCGCACAATGACAGGTGCCGAAAAATCAAACCACAAAGAAATCTTATTTATTAACAAGAACAAAATCAATTTAGAAAAAATCGATACAGAGTCGTATAAACATGTTATTGCCCATGAATATGCCCATCTATTAGGTCAAAGTTATCGCTATAAAAAACTCAATTATAATTTTTCATATCATACATGGATCGAAGAAGGAATCGCAGAAGGTCTAACACCTATATTATCAGCTAAGGAAACCATACTCAAAAAAAGCTTTACATCCCTAAATGAAGGTAAAAATGGAACTGGATTTTTAAAAATAGGAAAATCAATACCAGTCTTTTCTTACCAAGTATCCTATACATTTTTAGAATACTGCCGATTACAACTGAATCAACAAGCAAGCTTTTATAAAGATTTAATAACGCATTCTGGAGAATCAGGAAAGACAAATTACGGTTTATCAGGAATAAATGACTATGTTGTCTTAGATAATATGATCTTAGAGCATAACCCAGAAAAGGACAAATCTGCCATTCTAAACTTTGAAGATGCCCTCATATCATATAAAATAGCAAACTTTGTAAAACACCCAAGTAACAAATACGGTTATAAAAATCATCTCTATAGCACCTTTATTCCAACATTAGAGCCCCCCTCAACACTTTCACCATCTTTAGAAGCAAGTGGATCTATCTATTATATTTCAGGAAATACATATTCAGAATCAGCAATCGACACCTTTATTCCTAGTAACACCGATGAAAATATAAAATTCTTTAGAATAACACCCTGAGAATAAATGCTTAAAAAAAAACATGTTATCCTAGTATACATCATAATAATGACAACACTCTTACTAAGTTGTAAGTCTAGCAAATTAAGTGATTTAAAGCATAATGATATCGTAACTCTTTCAGGAAAAATTAACTTAATCGGCAATATTCCATTTACAAAATATGCACTAACCGTTACAAAGCATCATTATAGTATAATCCTAAAAACAGAACATGATAACCTAAAAACCATAATAAAAAATAATTTAGGAAAAACCCTGCATATTACAGGAAAAATAATCATAAAGGACATAAAATCAGCTGATTTAAAATATAGTATAAAAAAGTATGAACTCATTGTAACCCATATCACACTTTAGAATTAACAAGACTGATTTTTGATAGCTAAAAAAATAAATATTTTGTAAACTTGTAACACTATCATATAAAACGAGGTTATGACATGACATGTTACGTATTTCCAGGACAGGGATCCCAAAAAGTTGGAATGGGAGAAACTTTATTTAATGAATTTTCAAATGAAACAAAACAAGCTAGTAACCTATTAGGCTACGATATCCAAGAACTTTGCCTAACAGATCCTAATAATCAACTCAATCAAACACAATTTACCCAACCAGCTTTGTTTGTGGTATCCGCACTAAGTTATTTAGCATACCAAAAAGAAAACACTACACAACCTACGTTTTTAGCAGGACATAGTTTAGGCGAATACAATGCGTTATTTGCTGCAAAAGTCATTGATTTCGAAACAGGCATTAAACTGGTACAAAAACGTGGTGAATTAATGTCACAAGCAAGCGGTGGTGCCATGGCCGCTATTATTGGCATGTCAGCAACCGATATCGCTAAAACATTAGCCTCTAATAACTTACCAGGCATTGATATTGCAAATTTTAATGAACCCAATCAAACCGTAATTTCAGGTCAAAAAAACGATATCAAAACCGCTCAAAATATTTTTGAAGAAGCCGGTGTAAGACGTTATATCCCATTAGCCGTCAGTGGTGCTTTTCATTCTCGATATATGGAACCTGCTAAAAAAGCCTTTGAAACATACTTAGAATCCTGTGCATTTTCAGAGCCCACTATTCCTGTAATAGCTAATGTCACGGCAACTCCTTATACTCAAACAGATATTAAAACATTATTAGCCAAACAAATTACCCATTCTGTAAAATGGGTTGATAGCATCACCTATATTTTAAATAAACAAGAAACTGAGCTAATAGAAATTGGTCCTGGAAAAGTATTAACAGGATTAATCAATAAAATTAAAAAAGGAATCGAAACAAACACAGTAACACATTAAGTAAGCTAAAAAATTAATAGTATTGTATGCAGCCTTATACAGCCTCAACATATAAGTGGATTAAACAGCTTACCCTACTCATGGGTTGTATCTTGATTCTATCAAATCAAATAAAGGCTTCCGCCGATAATACAATTAAGCAAAACAAAAATAACAATCATGATGTTCAATCCCATCACTTTTGGAACCAACACTTTAATAGTAATAAAAGTATTGATTATCCCGTTATTTTTATTCATGGCATTAACGCAACATTAGCCGATTGGCAACAAACCGTAAATTTAATATCTTCAGCAAATTATTGCAGCATGTCCTATCAAAAAGAAAATAAAAATTGGATTGATAAACGAGCTAATCAACACTGTAACATCTGGAATATCCGATATTACGAACCAAACCTAGCAAAAGAGCTGCTCATCGGTAATTTAACACTCTATTCAAATCGTTTAAAAGAAATGATAAGAATAATCAAACAAGAAACAAAGCAAAATAAAGTTACTATAGTTGCTCATAGCATGGGAGGTTTAGTAGCAAGAGCGTATATGAGTTTAGATAAAGAATCATGGAACTCTGTCCATAAAATATTAACCGTAGGAACGCCTCATGAAGGCGTTTCAATTGCTCCACCCATTATGAATCATTGGCGAGATCTCCATAAAAATAGTCAGTTTATCACTTCCTTAAATAAAGCATGGAAAAAACAATTAGAATCAGGTTACAAACAATGGGGTGTCGTAGGTGCTATCAACCTAAAAAAAATTCCATCACTAAAGCATATAAAAGCAACCTCAACAGATTCAGGAGGCCCAGGTTATGTCCAAATTTCGTCTGCTATTCCCTTTGGAGAATGGAAAGAAGCTATCACAAATAAAATAGATATACCAACATTAAATACAACCCACTTTGGCTACAGAGTTTACACAAACAATAAGCATGATGGTTTACTCTTTGATAAAACAGTATTACAAGCCATTATCTGGGCAACAAGCCCCTAATAATCCTTATAAAACAAATCGAACGTTAAACCACATATCAAGATCATGATTACCATCAGCCAATGTTTTAATATGACGTTCTCCATACAAATTTTTAAATTGCTGTAAATCAAAGCCCAACGTCATAGCCAATTTTGACGATAAACTATACCGAAAAGACTGTGATACTCCCACAGATTCACCCCAGCGAATTTCAGATTGAGTCAACCAATAATCCGTCCAACGACGTTGTAAGCCCATTGTATATTCAATTTGTTGGTCGCCAATAAAAACATATTCTACAGCAAATGGAACGGTTGTATGATCAGCAAAACGATACCCTGATTGAATATGATAAGAAGGCCCATGAGATGTTAAAAAGAAATTAATATCAGGTAAGCGAAACCCAAATTTTTCATAATATTCAATATAATCAATACCCTTAACAACATACCGTGACCAACCATCCAAAAAAGCCCAAAATGAAGATGATAACAAAATAGCATACCCATTATAACGTTTTAATTCTGGATAAGTAATATCAATATCTTTAGTTTGATAAAGCTGTCTCACACGATACATATCTCCCATAAAATCAGGATGATCTTGTTCATAAGAAACATAATTATCAACAGCTAACTTAGCTAACAAATAATGATAAAAATCATAAACAGATGTAACACGACGATCATAAAAGCGATTTTCAATTAAGTGTGCTAAATACATCTCATTATTAACCCCTCCTGCTGAAATAATTAAACTTTCATCACTTACATCCACAGAGTCATGCACGTTTAAATCACTATAATAATGTGCCCATGCTCCTGTAATAGATGTTGAATGTCTTAATAAATCAAACACCAACCGATAATAAGAATCAACATTTTCCGTTTCTGAAGTTGAATACATCACACGATACCCAAATGCTTCAGCACGCGAACCATGACCTAATTCATGATAAGCAATTCGATATAACTCTCCCAAATGATATTGTTTCTTAAGTAAGCCTGTTAAAAACCCTCGAACAAAAACCCCTGCAGGTTTATAAATCATCGAAATACGTTGGTCAAAACGCCAATATAAAGAACTTAATAAATCGTGATTATATAATGTAAATAAGCCAATACCTCGATTGGTATAAGGCTGAATCAGCATTCCAGAATCAAGTGATACCTCAGCTAAGGGCGGTTTATTAGCATAAACATCCCCTAGAAAACAATGAAAAATCATACACAGAAAAATAACACCATTAAGAATCATATAATAAAGTATATACTAATTAATCAACGAAAAACTAACAGTAAGAGATAAAGAAAAATTTTTAACTTTAATCTAACAGATTTATAGCCTAAAATAGAATTAAGCTTATGACACCAGAACAGGACCAATCAACCCATTTTACACCAAACACTACCCTTGATAATTCACCCGAAACTATCCGTAAAAAACCATCTTTATATGATGTTATTATGCTTAATGATGATTATACGCCCATGGACTTTGTAACAAAAATATTACAAACTATTTTTCACTTACCTGAATATGAAAGCAATCAGATTATGATGACCATTCATACCGAAGGACAAGGCCATTGTGGTACATTTTCCTTTGATGTAGCAA
>PBBX01000033.1 GCA_002716725.1 bacterium
ACATGAGAATAGCATGTACAACAAGCTTAACGCACATAGATAGATTAAAATCATTATTAACAAACTGTCTTTGTTCTCAACTTAAAGAGGAAATTTAGTTAGAAAAAAAATATAAATTCTTAAATCAAAAATCCAAATGAGGATAAACGAATAGACATGGTGGGACAGCTTTTATAAAAAAGGAATGTCTCATAAACGATCGTTTATAACACAGAATTAGAAGGATAATCTACTTGAAGTCAGGAATAAAACCACTACCTGTATCTGGAATGGTTTGTTTATTCGCAGGTAGTGGTGTATCGCCAAATTAACTACATTCTGCATGCCAAATTTATAACGTTTTATGATGAACTAGGGTAATTAACACGCGCTTTACGCTGCATTTTGAGACCCCCTGAGTCATCTTCAAAAGGACATAAACCCGCTTTTTGAGATAAGCACTCTTCAGGATCAATTTCAGGAACCTTGCCACAGGCATCATGGCTTGCTGTTTTACCAAAAAATAATACACCAACACCAAAGCCTAAAAAAGCTAAGCATATAATAATAAAGGTTCCAATTAATGTTTCCATAGTCTATTTATACCACAAACATATCCCATATAAACAGAATGATGATCATACATAAGCACTAAAAAAAATGTAATGTTATAGTGTCTTAGTCTCACAACAATCAGGCTTGCATGTTCCATAGATATGAATCGATTGATATGTCATCGTAAAATTAATAGACTTACAATAAGTATCAATTAAGTGATAAAGCGTATCATCATGAATTTCATTAATTTTTCCACAATTGTTACAAATAATATGGGCATGTTGGCGTTGTGTTTGTGATTGTTCATAAAATACTTTGCCATCTAAGGTAGAAATTTTTTGTAATAAATTGGCATCCAAAAGCTGTTTAATGGTTCGGTAAACAGTAGCACGCGAAATATCTTTAGTTTTAGAACGTAAATGATCAATAAAGTTTTCAACCTCAAAATGATCGGTTAAATTAAAAATTTCATCCGTAATAAAGCGTTTTGTTTTAGTATAACGGCTATCATTTTGTTTAAGATAGGCTTCAAAAGTATCATGGGGGTTAATAGAAGCATCGATAGATTGAGCTAAATCTTGAATATCAGTACTAATAGTTTGGATATGATGTATTAATTGATCAATATTTTTTCTGATAAAAAAGATAAGATGAGCAGCAGGCTTATTAGAATCATATAATGTTCGCAAGTCCGTTACTAAACTTTTAAATTTTTCATGTTCTGCCTTATCTAAATAATGGCTAATATAATCATGATCTTGAGAAAGAGTCTCTTTATCTTGAAACGTATCATTTGCAAAGTTTTCTAAGAATTGAATCACTAAATTTAATTCTTTACGACGACAGGATTGAACCGCTTTATTAAGCATGCTTGTAAGATTTAATAGGTCGTCATTATGTTCATCCAGTTGATGAATTTCTTTTTTATATTCCATAGTTAAAATATAGTGTAACCTAGTTTATATAGCGACTTCAAGAAAGTATAGAAATAAGAAAGAAAAATCTTACTTTTATATAAGTTAGAGAAAGCTTATCTTAATATAAGAGATACTATACATTCAAGGTGATAGGTATGAGGAAACATATCAACAGGAGTAAACTTAGTAACATGATACCCACTCTCTGTAAGTAATTTGAGATCTCGTACAAGGCTAACTGGGTTACAAGAAACATAAATTAACTGTTTGCAATTAAGCTCACAAACACGTTTCAGTGCTTTTGGAACCATACCCGATCGAGGGGGATCAATAATAATACAGTCTGGAGAAAAAGAGTTGAATTTTAAAATATTTTTAACTCTACCTGAAAAATAGGTCGCATGATTAATATTATTAAGACGAGCATTTTCTTTAGCATCATCAATTGCTTCAGAAATCTCATCAATACCAATTAAGGTGTATCTACCTTGACTAACATATTGTCCAATAGTGCCTGTGCCGCAGTACAAATCTAGTAATGTTTGACCGGGTTCTAACGTACACGCATCTTTAACAATATCATATAATGTTCCAACTTGAAGGCTATTTGTTTGAAAAAAAGAGAGGGGTGAAATGCGAAAGGTAAGATTATTAATTTTTTCAAAAATAGCAGTATCACCTGATAAATGATGACAGTGTGTAGAAGATGCAACTCCTTTTTTTTGGATAAATTTTAATAAATTAACAGATTTAACTTGAGGAAATTGATTTCTTAAAGAAAGGGCATAATCAGAAAAGAAGGGTTCATAAGAACTTGCTACTATATTAACCATGTAAGTATCAAAGGCTTTTGAATGACGAATCATTAAGTGACTTAAGCAGCCGGTTTGTTTGCGAGAGTCCCAAACACTTAGTCGAGATTGTTCAAAATAATCTCGTGTAACATTAAGTATTTGATTAGACTCTTCAGACAGTAATAAACATTGAGAAACAGGAACCACAGAGTGAGGGTTTAATTGTTCTTTAAGGCCTAACGTTAACGTATTGGAGCGATGAAATGCAAATTCCATTTTATTGCGATGATAGTGCGTTATTTGGCAAGGAACAATAGGCTTTAAAAAAGGCAATAAAAAAGGAGCCTCATGAGTAATGGTATCTTCAAGGCAGTCTTGTTTAAGTTTAAGTTGATTAACATAGTGAATCTCTTGAAATTGACACCCTCCACAATGAGTTGAGTGGATACAATCTTGAGATTGTCTTAAGGGAGATAAGCTATCATAACTAGCAACTTTAGCAAAAGAATAATGTTTCTTTTTACGCGTTAATAGTACGCAAACAACATCACCAGGAATGGTTTTAGGAATAAAAATAGGTTTATTATTTAAATAAGCTAATCCATAACCCCCATTAACTAATTTAGTAACTTTGATAGGGTTACTGTAATTTTTCTGTGTCATTACGTTTAATAAAACGAATATTAGTTTCAGATCTAGGAACTTTAATAACAGGCGATTTGATGGCAATTTCAGTATCATTAATAATAAAAGACTTAAATTGGTAATGGGTATGAATCATAATAAAATCAAATAATATAGTTTTGGTAGATGTAATATCAACGACAGTTTCAATAGGAGATTGTTTAATTGATAAGCAAATAGAACCATTGCCTAATCGGTAATTCTTTATGTTCCATGAGTGATCCATTAGCCAGTTAGAGGGGATAGCAGGAAATAATGTTAATGTTTTTTGATTAAGCGAAACAATGGTATCAAAAATATACTGAGCCAGTAGAATACCATGTTTAATATTATGTCCCTCACCTTCACTTCCTCCACGTGAAATAGGATGAATATTATCTGGAAATGTAAATGTAGGGCTTATAAGCGATAGAAGGGTATTAACAATATTAAATACAGATTTTGGATCAAGTGTAATAAGTAGTTTTAGATAATCTAAGTTATGAGATAATGAAAAGCCAGAAGGATTAATCATAGAAAAAACTAAATCATTATAAATCAGGTGTTTTTGAATATTTGAATAAGATGTTTTGATACGTTCTTTATTTTTGGGAAAATAAGTTATATATAAAAGTAGTGTTTTAATTAATTCTAAATTTATATACTGAGTGGATGATACAGGGACAATATCGTTAAAACAGATTTTGTTAGAGACAACATCACAAAAGCGGTCAATAGAATCAGACAGTAACAGGCTATAATGATTTAATGTCTCTATATCAACTTTATTTGAAGAAGGATAAGAAAGGGATTTAGAGAGTAATTTAAACGATTCTATACAAGCATATAATCCAAGCATATCAGATAAAAAGGATGTTTTTTGGAAATTATGAGAGCTATGCCTAGGCGCCAATGTTGTAAGTTCAGATTTATCATAGAGTTTAAATTGATTAATACCTACCATGATAATTTTGAACAATAATTTATAGATATCTTGTGTAATCGTAATGATATTGACTGAGTTTAAATAAAGTAAGTGCTCAAACCAGGCTGCGCAATCAGAAAAAAATAATGTCTTAGTTTTTAATCCTGCATAAACTTGGTTAAGATATTTAATAGAAAAAATATTAGAATACAAGGCGGGTTTATAGCCCCCAATGTAGAGCATTTTTATAAAGACAAGGTGATCAAGAATAGAATGGTTTAATTCGGTATAATAGCCATGCTTAAATGTGTTTGAATGGATGGATGATATTAAAAATGAAAACTGAGCCTTTAAAAAACAAGTAAGCGTATGATCAGGCAATACAAAGGATAACTCATGGTTACATAAATCAGAGTTATAAAATGATAGTTCTTTGAGCATTTCGTTAAATGAAAACGATTTGTATGTATTTTTTGCAACATCTATCGGAGACACGGTAGATAAAAAGGGAATCTTCATATTAGAAAACGTTTTTGTTAAACAAGGATTTTTAAATGATAATGAAAGACTTTCATTAGGAGAAATAACCAAACGATATTCAGCAAAAGCAGAAACTTTTTTTAGTGGACATGATGCACTAAAAATCATTTCTAATTTATTAAAATGTTCACTAACGTCACCATCCTGATGAGCAAGACAAATAACATTATCAGGTTTTTGATCCAAAATAATGCCTAATTGTTTATCAACCATAAAAATGCCACTTTGTAAGTATTGGATAGATCGAATATTAGTAACACCTTCAAAATCAAAGGGTCTGATAGCAATATAAAAAGAAAATTTAATATTTTTTTTAGTATTATTTGTAATGGTATAATTACAAAAAGCAAAATCATAATTGCCTGGAAGTTTAGAAAAAATAACATGAGATTCAATATCTAGTTGAGACAATGAAAATGATGTTCTAACACTATTAGAGTCAGGGAGATACTGCTGAGTAATCTCATCTTTATGAGATGGAATAAATAGAGAGTTAGAGTTACTAATCCAGAAATCTATCGAGAACGGTTTTCCTTTAATATAAATAAGTCCTGAAGGATCAACAATAGCGGCATTATTAGAGTCAGGACTACTTAAATAAGTCCAGTTACGATATTTTGTATTAATAAGCCCTAAGTAGTTAGTATCGGTAATATGAGGTGTTTGATTAAGTTGAAGCTGTTTTGAAATCCAAGATGGCCATGATCGATAGGTATGATCAGGAATGAAATTAGAATTTTGAATACCTTTTTGAATGAGCATTTCATTAAATTTATAGGTGCTTGGGTAATATTTTTTTAAAAAACGTAATAATGATAAGTTAAGTTTAAACGGCTTTTTCATTACGTACAGGATACAATGCAAAGACCGAATAGAGCAACGGTTTATAAGCTAGACGTTTCTTTATTAATGATGACATCAAAGGCAATAATACGTCTATTTTTAATATCCCTAACAATAAAATCAAAATGCTTGTATGAAATTTTATCATTTTTCTTAGGAAAAGATCCAATTTGAGCAAGAATAAACCCTGCTACGGTGTCATAATCTTCATCTTCTGGAAATGCAAATCCTAGTGTTTCAGAAAGCTCTTCAACCCTAACACCTGCATCAATAATAAAGCGAGATGATGTTAGTTTTTTGATAGATAATTTTTCATTATCATATTCATCTTGTATTTCTCCAACAATTTCTTCAATAATATCTTCCATAGTAACAAGACCTGCAACACCTCCATGCTCATCAACAACAATAGATAAATGAAACTTTTTTTTACGCATTTGCTGCAAAAGAGATTGGATTTGTTTGGTTTCAGGAATAAAAACAGCTTCTCTCATAAAATTATGAAGTAAATTAGATTGATTAGCATGGTTTGCATACAAAAGATCTTTTGCATAAACGAAACCAACAATATTATCGATTTTTTCTTCATAAATAGGAATTCGAGAATGACCTTTAGATCGAATAACATCAATCGCTTCAGCAATAGAGCTAGATCGCTCTAAACAAATCATATCAGTACGAGGTGTCATAATTTCACGAACAACTTTATCAAAAACATTAATAACACCATGAAGCATTTTTTGTTCTTCTTTTTCTAAAATGCCTTCTTCTTGGCCTAATTGGATAAGAAGCTTTATTTCTTCTTCCGAAAGTTGAGAGGATGCTGTCATTTGAATACCAAACATAGAACTAAGTAATTTTGTAATAGAATAAAAGAGCCATATAAATGGGTATTCAATAAAATAAATATAATAAATAATAGATGAAATTTTAAACGCCCAGTTAGATGGGTTTTTCATAGCAAGTGTTTTAGGCGTGATTTCTCCAAAAACTAATAAAATAAACGTAACTAAAACAGTGATCATACTTAACATGGCTGCAATGTTGGTAATACCAATAGAACGAAAAAGATCGATAAAAAAAGCAGTCGCAAATGTGGTTGCGGCAATATTAGCAACATTATTTCCAATTAAGATTGCCGTTAGTAGTTTTCTAGGATGCTGAAGTAAAAATTCAATATGTTTTGCTTGATTTTTTTTATCTTCGATTATGGAACGAAGTTTAATACGGTTAATAGCTGTAAATGCAGTTTCGGCTGCTGAAAAAAAAGCAGATACAAAAATAAAAAATAAAAAAATTAAAGCCTTAATAATAAAAATATCTATCAATATAATATTACCTTCCAATTTTTAATAAAATTTAAACATTTTGGGAGAAAAATAATACAGCCTATAACAAAGGAGATAACACTAGCACAAAGCACAGCTGCTGCCGATATATCCTTAATATGTTTAATTCTTAAATCATAAGTTAAATTATATAGATTTGCTAAATATTCGATTGAGGTATTCATTAATTCCATACATAATACCATTCCTATGCAAAAAAGTATAATACACCACTCTATTACCGAAAGCATTAGAATACAACTCAGTATTAAGGCAACGGTAGCAAACACGAGATGAATACGCATGTTTTTTTCATAACAGATACAAAGCCATAATCCCTTTACAGCCATTTTAATAGAGTAAAAAAGTGAATAAAATGTCATAATTTTATAGCCCTTGAATAAGCGTTAATAAGCGGGTTTGTTCATCAAGCATATAGGTTTTTTCAAAATCAGTTGAATCAGTATATCCAATAAGATGTAAAATGCCATGCAAGATAAGGTATTGAAGTTCATGGTCAAGATTTGTGTTGTAGAGATCAGAATTTCGCTCAGCTTCATTAATACAAATATAAATATCTCCAATAGGATTAAGAAGAGAATCCAAATTAAACGTTATAATATCTGTTTCTGAACTATCATTTAGATATGTCTCATGAAGTGTTGTCATATAACTGTCATTTACAAACGTAAAGTCAATAGAGCCTTGTACAAGCTGTTTTAATCGAAGTGCCGTGTTAATAAATAAATAACAATCAAACTGATGAGAGACGGGCGTTTGATAATTAATAGAAATTGAAACAGGCATAAAACTTAATTAGAATCAGGAGGAGTAGGTTTACTAAAAGAATTACCTTGAGAATTAAGTTTTTCTACTTCTTTAACATAGTCAACACGATTATGTTGTATCCCTCTAAATAAATATAAAAAACTAGATTTGATCATAAAAACTTCGTTTAAACTTAGAGGGCAGTCTGAAAGTTGTAAATCATCTAATTTATCTTTAAAGATTTTATTGATCATATTTTCAATTTTTTGAGGGGTTGATTTCTCTATGGATCGAGTAGCCGCTTCAACTGAATCTGCAAGCATAATGATACCCGCTTCTTTGGTTTGTGGTTTTGGACCAGGGTATCTAAACTCATCATCTGTACTAGGAAGCTCACCTTCTTTTGAAATAGCTTGAGTATAAAAAACAGATAATAATGATGTACCATGATGCTGCTCGATAAGATCTTTAAGAATAGTGGGTAATTTATGTTTAATAGCTAATTCAACACCTTCTTTAACATGAGATAAAATAATCATTTTGCTAATACGAGGAGCGATTGTTTCATGAGGATTGTCTTGGGTAAATTGATTTTCAGAGAAAAAAACAGGGCGTTTTAGTTTTCCGATATCATGAAAATAGCTACCAACGCGACACAAAATATTATTAGCCCCAATAGACTCAGCGGCCGCCTCAGAAAGATTCGCCACCATCAAACTATGTTGATATGTTCCAGGGGCATCCATCATTAATCGCTTTAATAGGGGGTGGTTTAGATTTGCTAGTTCTAACAAGGTTTGATTGGTTGTTATTTTAAATAAAAGTTCAAAATAAGGTAAAATAGCAAGTGTAACCATAGCAGAAAAAACACCATTTCCAAAAGCAAAAAGAGCATTAAATCCATACCAAG
The DNA here is from genome assembly GCA_002716725.1 of bacterium. Classification (GTDB taxonomy): domain Bacteria; phylum Margulisbacteria; class Marinamargulisbacteria. The sequence continues at coordinate 8,226 of PBBX01000033.1, forward strand.
AATAGGTAGTTTCTTTAGAAATAAGTCCTATTGCAACAATACAACAAATATTAAAAGCCCCAATAAAATAGCCTGATACGATTAAATCAGATCGTTTATAAGACTTTAAGACAACAAATGTACTAAAGCAGGTGCTGAGAAATAAAAATATGAAAACATTAAAATCCATGTTAAATAAAAGACTAATAAAAAGACTGATTAAACTTCCTGTGATCAGTGCAATATTAGAAGAAACCAAAAAGGTTAATAACATGGATGAAATAGAAATAGGAATGAGAAGGTAGGTTAAGATATTAGATGGAAGATAGGTCGATAATAAAGTTAAACGGCCTATTAAGACTAGCAAGGTTAACACTAATAACGTTAAGCAGATATACTTGAGAGAGTAAGCCCGTTTATAAAAATTATGGATAAATCTATCAAGAATAATAATTCCAATGAATGTAAAAATAAAAATTCCAAACAGTTCAATATAACTAGCTTTACTATTATAGATGTTAAGTGCTTTAAACACTTCAATTTGAGTTTCATTAACACGTTCTCCTTCATAGATAATAGGTTGGCCTTCTTTATAAATCGTTTTTTGTTTATTTTGAGACGATAATGCTTGTTTAATAATAAGATTGGTTTGTTGTTGGTCAATGGTAAGGTTCGGTTGTAAATAATGGATAATAATTTTATAGGAAATATCTTGTAGCGTTGGGTTATAGGATTCTAGTAGCTTAGGAATAGTGTTTTTAATAGCGTCACGATTAATTTCTTTAATACCATTAGACAAAAATTGGTTAGCAATAGAAAGGGTATCACTTTTTAATTGTTGAAGAGTGTCATGAGACAATGATTTTAGGTAGTAGGTATCTTCGGTTGATAAAATTTGAGATATATAAATACTAAACTGGTTCGTAGAATTAGATGAGATATCATCAAAAAATAACACAATATTTTCAATAATCGCACTATTAATAGTTTGATTGATCGAATAGACCGGGGTAATGGTATCAACAATATTTTTTTCAGCTTTTTTATTAACAGATTTATCAGAGTTAGATTCAAATTCTAAATAGCGAGGAGATGTAATGGTGGAAAGAGCAATATCATTAATCTCTAAATCAATATTTTGAGGGATAAAAGGGCTATAAATAATAGCGGTATTGATAATGATAGATAACGCAAGCAAGCCATAGATAGCATAGCGGTTAAGTTGTTTTTTATTTATGTGAAATATTCCAGAAAACATTTTCTATTTTTTTAAACCATGTCATTTGACGTTTTGAGAATTGATGCGTATGAATTTTAATTAAGTGTATCATTTCATCATAGGATATACTACCATTTAAATAGTGGATTGTCTCTTTGTAACCAATACAGTTAAGTGCCGGTAATGAAGGCTCATAACCTGCTTCTAATAAGGTTTTAACTTCTTCAATAAGACCGTGTTTAATCATCATATCAACCCTAATATCTATACGTTCAGTTACCACATTTCTATCACATGTTAAACCTAAAATAGTAACATCATCTCTGGGTTTAGTTTTTTTTTGTTTAAGAGAAGAGGGGGGGTGTTTTGTAATATGATAGATTTCTAATGCTCTAATAAGACGATGTTTATTGTTCGGATGAATCTGAGAAGCTGTTTTTGGATCAATAGAATGAAGTTGATTCCATAGATTTTGTTTGTTACCACGTTCATAATCATGCATCAGAGAGTCACGAATTTCAGGGTTACTTTTAGCTTTTGGGAAGTGATAATCATAAAGAAAGGAACGTAAAAAGAGGCCATTTCCGCCACAAATAATAGTGCGCTTATTAGGATTAAGATGCTGTTTACAATAACGAATAAAGTCCGTTACATTATAAGCTTCTGTAGGTAAATGGGTGTCAATTAAATGATGCGGTACTAATAAGCGATCTTCTGTACTGGCTTTAGCTGTTCCAATGTCCATACCTTTATAAACTTGGTATGAATCTGCAGAAATAATATCAGCTTGAAACTGTTGAGCAAGCTCTAGTGCAAGCTTAGATTTTCCAATAGCGGTAGGCCCAATAATATAAATAATAGGCTTATCAAAGGTTATATCAAAAAAATTCAATGTTTTAAAACAGCTCATTTTCGGTACTTTTATACTAAGACAATCAATAACTATACAGTTTGATAGTAAGGAGTTGCAAGATGCAATCAAAGAAAGACGATAAATTAGAATCATCAAATGATACCATCATTTTAGAAGGGGTCTTCTTTATTCGAGTGTCTGCTATAAAAAATAAGACCGAAATAGCCAACCAAGCCTTAAAAGATATGAATGAGTTTATATCTAAGAACTAATTATCTATAAAAGGATTGTCATTTGCTAAGGTAAAAGTCCAATAGGGAAAACCATGGCGTATTCCCTTTGGTAAGTAGTTAAATTTATCAGCAACGTCATCAAGTTGGTCAAGATGGTTTGGAAAAGTTATTTTTGGTTTAAAAAAGTTAATTAACCTACCAAGATCATCTTTTATATAGTTTTCAAAATGAGTACATCTGTCTAGACTTCTTTCATGTGTAACTTTACGAAGAGTTTCGTGACAAGTATCCTCATCCTCAGACCAAGGAAAAAGAGAATTTCTATCAGTAAATCGTTCTAAATCGCTAGTGGAACTAAGAAGTTTGTATAGGGTGTTAATAGTTTCTAAAAATTTGTCTAAAATCATAAAAATATGATGAAAAATGATGGGTGATAGAACAGTTGAATCAAAAACACCATTAGTGTTTGTTATGTCTAATAGTGAAATATGATTCGCTGCTAACTCTTTTAACGTAGGCTGACATGATTTAGTTTGATCGGGCGTATTATCACAGATCTTGTGCCAAATGTTAGTCATTAACAATAGACTATTAAGGTAATTGTCTAAATCAACTGTTGCTATACTATCTAGATTATAAGGTGTTATATGAGTTATTTCAGGGAGTGGTATACTTGCTAGAATGGAGAGTGCTTCTTGGTAATTTTGATTGTTAAAACAGGTGTCGGCTTTAGTGAGTTTTTCATAAGTATCAGCACGTTTTGATTCTGTAGGTGTCCTAGCCAAGTGTCGAATGTGTGCAGCTGATTATATTAATTTATGCATTTTTATTTTCCTTTTCTTTTCAACGTGGAGTTAAAAAGATAATGTTATTACTAGCTAGTATTGATAGCCTATAATATATTATCGGTTTAAGTAGATAAAAAGTTGCAAAAATAGTAAATAGAAATTATAACAACGTTAATTTATTAATCACAACCGATAAGGCTGATAACGAAATAGATTCAATTCCTATTAAAGAGGATAGATCCTGTTTAAATGAGCTTAAACGGGAGTCATATAAAGATTCAATATAAGCCTTAGTGACTCCCTGAGAATCATCGCACTGTGTAATACAGTGTTGAATAATACATAATTTTTTCTGCGATAATAGTTTATGCAATAATTTGTGTTGTTCAACTTCCCAAGTTGAAAACAGCATAACACTGTCCAGCATATCAGATAGCTCATCAAAAGAAAAATAACGATAGATTGTATCAATAGAATCAAATAACATAGTACGTTGTACATCTGAGATCATGTTAAAAACGGTATAAAAAGGAATAAAGTTTCGAACAGAATGATATAGTTCATTTGAATTGATATCTAAGGATGCAGGATGAAAGGATCGATATAATGTATGGGTGCCGATAATATCATCATAGTTTTCTACTGAAAAAGAAGCTGAATCAAGTAACAATGCATCTAAAATCATATATTTTAAGTGATTTTCAATCGTAATTAAGGATGCATATTTTTGTGCATAAGGAATAGCCTGAGATAAAATTTTCTGTCTCATAGTATCGCAATTAAATAAACGATTTAAAATAAAATAGGTATTAGCAATAACATCGGTAGGTTGATGGGTTACTTCTGTCATAAAGCTAAAAAACAAGATCCCTGCATTATTAATACAGTAATTTGTTAAGGATGTCGCTGTAATTTCTTGTCTTAATGGGTGTGAGAAAATATGAGATGGATAGCTTTTAGTAAGAGATTTAGGAAAATAAGATTCAAATAGCTTGTTATAAACTGGATGCGATAAGGATGAACTCGTTAATAAAGCCGCAGAAATATCTAACTTAATTAAGGATTGTAATAAGGCTAATAGAGGTCTTGGTAAAGGAAGCTTCTTTTTATCAAGTTCTTCAAATTCAGAAGATTTGGGGATGGTATCCGTTTTTGGATTAATAGCACCCTTTTCGATAAATGAATTAATAAGTGCTTGGTAGGGATAAATCGCTTTTTGGGAGCGACATTCTTCTAGAGAAATTAATTGGTGCTGAGAGTGATTATTGCTTAAAACAAGCGCCATAACATCAGATGTCAGTGAGGCTAATAAATGGGATCGTTCTTTCGGTGTTTTAAGTTGTTTTTTAGCTAATAAAGATTGTAATAAAATTTTTAAATTTACTTCATAATCAGAGATATTAACACCAGCAGAGTTATCAATAAAATCCGTATTAAGCTTTACTAGTTTTTCACTTAAATAATAACGAGCATGTTGGGTGATCGCTAAATTAGCACCTTCTCCAATCACAGTTGCATGACAATTAACAGCATCAATTCGAACAGAATCGTTAGCTAAATCATGGACAGAACTATGAGATTGATCGTAGCCTTTAATATATGTACCAATACCAGCAAACCAAAGTAATTCTACATGACACTCTAATATTGCCTTAACAAGTTGAGACCCATTGAGTTCTCTAGTATCAATCCCAAGCATAAGACGGGCCTCTTCTGAAATAACAATATGTTTGGCAGCTCGATCATAAATGCCACCACCTTTACTAAGTAAAGTTTTATCATAGTCTAACCAAGTAGATTTTGGTAAATCAAATAAACGCTGTCTTTCCTTCCAGCTGATAGATGGTATTGGATTTGGATCAATAAAGATATGCAGATGATTAAATGCGCCAATCAATTTTGTTTGTTTAGATAGCAACATACCATTACCAAACACATCACCAGACATATCCCCAATACCAATACACGTAAAGGGTTCGTTGTTAATATCTTTATTGAGTTCTTGAAAGTGTAGTTTAACACATTCCCATGCTCCTTTTGCTGTAATACCAAGATCTTTATGATTAAATCCATGAGATCCTCCAGAGGCAAAAGCATCGTCAAGCCAGAAGTTATGTTGATGAGAAATTTCATTAGCAAAGTCAGAAAATGTTGCAGTACCTTTATCAGCAGCAACAACTAAATAAGGATCATCCGTATCATAACAAACAACATGATGAGGTTTAATCATATCATTATCAGATGCTGTATTATCCGTAATACATAAAAGACCTTGAATAAACCGTTGATAATGATGTTTTGATTCTTTTTGTTGTTGTTTTAAAGGTATTGGCTTTTTAATCACAAAGCCTCCTTTTGACCCATTAGGAACAATAACAACATTTTTAACACGTTGTGTACTAGCTAAGCCTAAAACTTCGCTTCTAAAATCATTTAAGCGGCTAGACCATCGGATGCCTCCACGAGAAACAGCGCCAAACCGAATATGAATTCCTTCCATTTCAGGATGAAAAACAAAAATCTCACGATAGGTTTTTTCTTGGTGCGTAATAATGGATTGTCCATCAAGTTTAATACTTAATAACTGAGAATCTTCGAGCTCATGTTGAAAATAATTAGTACGAAGTGTGTGTTTAATTAAGCTAAATATCCATTTTAAAATAAAATCTTCATCAATATCTGTAACCGTTGATAAGGATTCAAAAAAATCTTTTTCAATAGCCTCACATTTAGCTAGTTGTTTTTTAGATGGCTGATGAGAATCAGAGTATAAAAATTTATGATGAAAATAACGAGCAAGGTATTCAACAGGGAATCGATGTTTAAGTAACGTTTTATCCATTTTTTCTTTGGTATAATTTGGTTTTAACTGAATTAGATAGTTGCGATAAGCTTGTAAAACAAAGATATTTTTCCATGTTAAGTCCGTACAACTAATGAGCCCATTGAGAGGGTCATTGGGTAGTTTATGATTAAAAATAGCTTTAAGTAAATCAAGAAATCGAGGTTTAAAGTCATCAAAATGAGGGGCATATGAGTTAGATTCTAAAAATTTAATACGAAATGCATGAATATAACCAATCATCTTGGTAAGCGATCCTACTCGTGTTGTTAATTCATCAAAGAAATAAATATTTAAATTTTGAAAAATAGGAATAAATTGAAATAAATCTATTTTTTCATAATAATAGATATTTAATAAGAATGCTTTTCCTGATAACAAAGAATCTTTAAATAAAAATGGGATAAGATTAAATTCCGTTGACTTTGTTTTTTTTGATTGTTCAAAAAGGGTTATATCTAAGATGGTATTATCGGGTGTTCGGCGTATTTTATGATGAGCCGGAAATAAATCAACGTACTTTTGAAATAGTTTTTCACTTTTTCGTTTAGGAAAATGAGTGTTTAACTCATCTTTTAGACGTTGATCCCATGGTTTTAATAAATCAACGACATCTTTTTCGATAGTAAAAAGATCCGGATGAAAATCAGGTAATGAGGGTTGATCAAAATAAATATGAAGACGTGTAAATAATTCTCCAGGAATCAGAAGATACTCATATCCTTCATTAGGAATAGAGTGCTTTAAATAATGGATAACTTGTTTGATAGACGATTCAGAAAATAAATCATTTGGAATAATCCCCAACAAAAATAATTTTGATTTTTCAATTTTGCTTCGAGTAAAAAAAGCAATGTCATTAGGGTTTGTAATGGACAGAAGGTTTTCTACAATTTGTTGTAAGTTTTCAGTAGGGGTTTTAAACAGTTCAATTTTAGGAACATCATTAAGCAGTCGTATGGTTTGGTTATATTGATGGCTCCCTTTCCAAAAGCGTTTGGTTTCCATAATTTTTTTAATTTTTAATTTGATAATAGGGGTTTCTGTATTTTTAGCTAAGAGAGAACTTCGTTTTAGTAAGCCAATGAAATTATAATTGACCCACTTTTTGTTTCCTAGTGGGATTTTAAGACTAATACGCATTAAATTTTCAAATCGCTTAACAGGACTTTTAAAACGTAACGAATCAATAATATAAGGAGAGCGATAATTAGCACGTAGCTTAACTTGTTTTTTCGTAGCATTCAGTAAATCAGAATTAGCATAAGACAAATAATCATCCGATAATAAGCCAAACTGTTTAGCCTTATTAGAGGTAATAACCTGGCGTTTTTTGGATTCATGAATATTAAATTCAGCATAACCAAAAAATGAAAAATTATCATTAGAAAGCCAATCTAAAACTTCAACCCATTCTGTATGAAAATCTATTTTTGGAGTAGGGACCTTTGCTACTTCACTTTGCACAGTGGTTAAGCATTTAAGAATGATGCTGTGATCACGCGTAATCATGGATACAGCATAAATACTTTTTTTTAATTCTAGAGTTAACTCATCAATAGAAATAGGTGTAGAACCCAGTTGGCATTCAATATAACAAGCCGAGTATCGAGCACTTTCTTGATTAGGATAATCAATTAAAACAACCTTATTTTTTTTGTTAATATAAACGGATAGAAGCGGATGATATAGTTTTGTAATCGTGATATTAAATTGTTTAAATATATTTTCTAAGGTAAATATCAAATAAAATGCATCCGGGCAAATAATAGATATATTTAATTGATTTTTATGACTAGAAGAAACCGTTAATTTTTGTTTATTAGATGATTCAATAACATCAATAAATTGATTAAATTGATTGGATAAAAAACTATGCAAATGAGCAACCGTTTCATATTGCAAGGATTTAGCAGATAAAGAATTTAAATAGCATTTAGAAAATTGTGATAACAGTGGGTTTTTAGAAAACTTTTTTTCCAAAGCATTGACTAATGTTTCTTTATGTAAATCAATTTGATCTTGAGTATATAAATGGTTCATCGTTACTGTATAGTTTACCTTTTATTTTTTCTTTTACCATATTGCCTTTTAATTCTAAGTTACTTAATATTCCCATAATGGGCCAAAAAAAAACATTTTTAATTGATATCGGTAACTCATTTTGTGAATATTGTGAGCTAACAAAAGGGGGCAGCTTTATTCATAGACAAAGCATCCCTACCAATTCATTAACACAGCGTTACATTACAGATACATTTAAAGACTCAAACTGCTATATTTCATCGGTAGTACCGGATATGGATAGGTTATTTAAGCACTTAGAAAGCATGAACAGTTACTTTGTTCATCATAATCTAATTAAACACATAAGCATAAACTTATCATCCCCTAATGAACTAGGTGCGGATCGATTAATGAATGCATTAGGAGCATTTAATGAGTATGGAGGACCTACATTAATTGTTGATTCAGGAACAGCCATAACATTTTGTTATATCAATAAAGAGGGCGTTTATGAAGGAGGTTCGATTTTTCCAGGGATGAGATTATGTTCATGGGCATTAAATAAGCAAACCGCTAAATTACCCTTAGTTTGGGTAGAAAAAAGAGACGAGCTCTATGGAAAAAATACTAAGAATGCGATTGAGATAGGCTTATATCAAAGTTTTTTTGGTTTAATTGAACATATGATTCATCAATATCGAAGTCAGTACAAGGATATTAAGGTGATTGGAACAGGTAAGGGGCTTTCTATTTTTAAAGACCGTTTATCACTTGATAAGTTCGATCATGAGTTAATTTTTCATGGTTTAAAACAATTTTCAGCGGGTTATCAAAGCGATTAAAATAATGACTCAGTGTTCAACCAATATCAAAATTTAGTAAATGATCACAAGCCTTCTCATAAATAGAAAAAATATTTTCGATTCTAAGGTTTAGAGTATCGATGTTTTTAAGAGATGGTTCTAAATACCAAAAATCTAAAGGATGACAAATTCCTGTATTTAAAATCTTTCTTTGGACTGCCCATTTTATGCTAGTAAGGTTTTTTGATTCATCAGCAATATACTTAGGAGTTTTTTTCTCTAAAGCAGATAGCACGCAATTAATTAAATAAAATATCATTAAGTTTTTTTTACGAGGATTATCCTGATGTTGCTGATTAAGTTTATCAATTTCGTTTTCTACAAATCTAATTAAATCAGGTGGGTGCAAGGTATCGCAAGTTATCGAAAGTAACTCTCGAATATGGGTAGCTCTATTGGCATCAGCTTGCTGATTAAGTCTATTAATTTCTATTTCGATAAGAGTGGATAATACAACTTTAGGTACGTTTTTTTGGTTTGATTGAAGTAGCTCTCGAATGGATTTAGCTGTATCACTGTGAGATACGTTTTTAAGTAACTTTTGAATAGCGTTAGTAATCTCGCTGTCAGAAGAGAGTTGAGTTGCTCTATTTGTTTGGCAAGACTCATAAGTATGCTTAATAGGTAAATACCGTATTTGATTAGTCATTTTTTCTCCTTTATTTATAAATAAAAAATACGTTAGTGTAGATATATCTACGATAGGTTTTGGAAAAGAAGGTTCTTTAGCTCACAATAAAATCAAGAAAAAGACGCAAATTTCCCCTACTTATAAGCAAGGAATCTGGTTAAAAAAAGTATGTGGGGGCCAGCTCCATCTAATATTGCCTGTTACAAAAGGAAATGAATTGGTTAATTGCGATTTACGATAGGCATGTTTTGTTAGCATAATAATGTAATGTTAATATATGAAGTTCATTTTAACGAGCCCCATATACTATTATCGATGGTTTATGTCTAAAAATTTCATAATTTTAAAATAGTTAGTATGTCTATCAATAAATTATAAATAATGAGCCACTTATTAGAGCTCTGGAAGAAAGCAAAAAAAATAGTAGTTTAAATTTATTGAAATTTTTTTAGACTTAATAACGATAACAAAGTAAGAGGTCTTGAAATAGTTTAAAAAAAAGTAAACTAAACAGGTAAATAAGATGAGTAAAAAACAAAAACTATATTATTATGAGCATTATTATAATGAGTTAGAAGATTTTGTCCCATTAATTGGAGGGGGAGAATTTCGTTGGTATTTTAAACATTTAGGCGATTCTGTAACAACACTATTATCGTGGAAACGTTATGATAAAAAGCACCCATTATGGGTGCTTTTTTATGGAGATATCAAAGCAAACAACAGAGTAAAGAAAAGATATTAAACTCCAATTTATATGATTGTTTTAAAGAAAGTAAACTCGGTATTTTAGATAACGGTAAGACTAGAGGCTGTAACATAATAAAACTGAACCAAAGGGTAAGTGTGGCCTAAGCATGTTAACAGCACAAGAGTATTTCCAATCCCAATTATTAATTAATATGACCTTTTCATTAGGGCATGTTCGTTGGGACTATAAACCACCACAGTTTGTTAATAGTATTCGTAAATTAATCTAGAGATCCTATTTAAAGATAGTCGATAAGTATCTGTAACGGCGTCTATCTTTCAAGGATTACTAGATTATTACAAACAACACGCATAAAGACGTGTTGTGACAAGTTACAAAAAAAAATATAAAAAAATCATCATTTGAATTAAAAAAATGATAAGGAGAAATTAAAATGAATCTAGGAGCATTAAGCATAAATACAGGATATGGTAATGTAAATCCAGCATATAGCCAGAGACCAACCCTAAGATCTAACTTCGATCTGAGAAGACGTCAAGACTACCCATCACCAGATCAATCGCAACAGAGGCAGTTGAGAGGTGGTGATGTTGATTTAAGCGTGAAGTGTAGGGGCGTTTTAGCAAGTGATAAGACAAGAGCGATATTGAAAAATACCTTTGCTCTTACTGATGAATTCGGAGTACTGACAGTAACGGGTCATCAGGATGTTGAGTTATTTCAGATGAGTTTTTACAAAAATAATCAGAGCGAATATAGTTTTGAGGTTGGTCAGATCAATAATGATTGTGTGCAGCAAATGACTGATCCTGTGACTGATCTTGGCAGTTTTACACTAAAAACGGATTTTTATGGTACAGCGATTATGGGAGTAGCCATTTATGACAATAATCCATGTGCTGTGAAAGCATCATTTAGTAATTCAATCATATTAATTGGGGATGATCCCTCAAATAATAGAGTTGAAGTAACAAAAGGTTGTGATGGAGAAAAAACACAAAACAATAGAAATCTTAACATCATATTAATAATAGCCGCATCAGCCCTATCAGGAATTGGATTAGGGTGGGGGCTAGGATATTTCGTTTCGGGAGCTTCACAAAGACCAAATAGTGACAATGGAGATGACTTAGGTGATAATAGTGATGCTGTCTCATTATATAGCATTGAAAGTGCGGAAAGTGCGGATAATGATGGGGTTGGTATTGGAAATAACTCAAATACACAAGATGGTACAGATAGTGATGGCTATGGTGTTTTAGATAGTGACAATGAAGGTGGAGCACAGGTGCCAGATAGTGACAATGAAGATGTAGAACAGGTAACAGGTAGTGACAATGAAGGCCGTTACAGATTCTTATCGACTTTCTTTAAGTGGATCAGAGGGAATAGGGAAGATGGATCACAGGAAAGCCAAGTTGAATTGGTAGCATAGGAGTAGGAGGTTAATCAGCACCCGTTTAGATAAAAGGGGGATACGAAGGGGGTGAATCACATGATAAGCAGCTGGTAAATACAACGCTACCAGCTGTTTGTTAAGATCATAAAACATACTTTATTATAAAAACAATAAACCAAAGACTAAAAATAAAAGTAGAAAAAAGAATGGCTAGTGATGATCAGACATAAAAGAAAGTAAACCGTGATAATGCTCTTTTGATAAGCGAGGGCCAAACTGTTGAACAAGTAAAGACGCTGCTTCATTAGCAAAGACAGCGGCGTCATAATAAGAGTTTTGTTTTAACAAAGCTGATAAAAAGGCTCCAGTAAAAATATCACCAGCCCCATTAGTATCAATGGCTTTAACGGGTTTTCCTGGGATAACATGGGTTTGGGATCCATCATACATCACAGCGCCATGCTCTCCTCGTGTAATCACAAAGGTATCAGTATACGTTAATAACGATGTTTCAGCTTCTTTCAGAGAATGTGTTTTGGTAAAAGCCAAGGCCTCGGCTTCATTGCAAAAGATGATATCCATTTTGGGTTCACAAAGTTGAACAAAGGCATCATAAAAATGAGTCACAATCCCAGGATCTGATAATGATAAAGCACGTTGGG
>PBBX01000034.1 GCA_002716725.1 bacterium
ACTTTTTTCCTGCAGGTTTTAAGCAATATAATAATAATAATTATTATTATTATGATAATATGATATGGACAGGGCCATTAGAGAATAGTTTGTTATATCGGGATCATGAGGATGAGGATCTTGTGTATTTTCAAAAAGCAGGATTTCAAACAATATCACAAGAAAAATGGCCTGTTAATGTATTTGATGTTCTATGTAAGGCTAAAAACATCACAGATCAAGCAGATCAACCTGAGTACTCATATTTTCAATCAAGAGCCTATTGTGCCATAGCTGCTGTATTAGAACAATCAGATCCAGATACATCTTCTCACCTATTTCACTTTGCTATAGAACTCGCAGATCAAACTAAGGACCCATATCTTAAATCAAAAGCCTATTGTAACATTGCTACTGCACTAGCAAAATCAGAACTAGCAAAATCAGATTCTGATAAAGTTAAGCAGCTATTATTGCAAATGGAACAAAATGTTATGAAATTCGCAAAAGACAGCGAACCAGATTTGGAAATAGAATGCTATTGTGAGATTGCTACTGCACTAGTAAAATCAGATCCAGATAGATCTTCTCACCTATTTCACTTTGCTATAGAACTCGCCGATCAAACTAAGGACCCATATCTTAAATCAGAAGCCCATCTTAAGATTGTTACTGCAGAAGAAATATCACGAGTATATTGTGCTGCTCAAAAACAAGCAGAATCAAAGCTTGATGATGCTAATCAGCTATTTTTATATGCCAGAAAAATCGCAGATGAGATGGGAAACTTAGATGACAAAATAAAAGCCTATGGTGTTATTGCTCAAAAACAAGCAGAATCAAATCTTGATGAGGCTAATCGGCTATATCTATGTTTTCAAGAATTAGTAGAAAGGGAAATTAAGAAGTTATCTGGTTTAAACCCATATGTTTTAATAGAATACTATTGTTTGGATATAGAATGTCGTTGTGAGATTGCCTTTAGGCAATTAATGGATACCAGGAGATAGTTAAATATACTTTTATATCGATAAAAAAAGGCTGTTTTAATAGATATAAAAAATAATCATAGAAATCTTACTAATTCTTCTTAACATCATTTAAGCTTTTTGCTACTCTTTTGGAATGAAACAATATCTTGATCTATTACAGAAGATACTTGCAGAAGGCGAAGAAAAAGAAGATCGTACGGGAACAGGGACTCTATCTATTTTTGGTGCTCAAGCACGCTATGATTTGAGACAGGGGTTTCCGTTAGTAACAACCAAAAAAGTGTTATTTGATGCTGTTGTTCATGAACTATTGTGGTTTATCAAGGGATCTACAAATATTAATGATAATCTTACACAACATACTCCTATTTGGGATGCTTGGGCAGATGATGCTGGCAATTTGGGACCAATTTATGGATATCAGTGGCGTCAGTGGCAGGACTATACCAAAGATGAAAATGGCCAGATAACCAGTTATGGTATTGATCAGTTAACTCAAGTAATGGAGAGTATCAAAACAAATCCAGATTCTCGGCGACATATTGTTAGTGCTTGGAATGTTGCTGATATTGATGAAATGGCATTACCTCCTTGTCATACATTTTTTCAGTTTTATGTTTGTAACGGTTATTTAGATTGTCAGCTTTATCAGCGTTCTGCTGATTTTGCTTTGGGTGTTCCGTTTAATATTGCGAGTTACTCGTTGTTATTGATGATGGTTGCTCAAGAGTGTGCTTTAATCCCTCGTTACTTTATTCACACGTTTGGAGATGCTCATATTTATAAAAACCATGTTGAGGGTGTTAACCAACAACTCCAGCGAATTCCTGGGCCATTACCTAATGTAACTATTTCTCAAAAACCTTTTTTTGAGTTAACCTTTGATGATGTTCAATTATTAAATTATGAACATCAACCTTTTATTAAGTTTCCTATTGCTGTTTAGTTTATGACAAAACTGAGTATTAATGTTAATAAAATAGCGTTATTACGTAATTCTCGTGGTGGAGACTATCCAAATGTTCTTGATTTTTCTCAGCAAGCTTTGGATTATGGTGCTGATGGGATTACGGTTCATCCAAGACCTGATGAGCGTCATATTTGTTATGATGATGTTGAGGATCTAAAGGTTTTGATAGCTTCTTATACCGATAAAGAATTAAATGTAGAAGGGTATCCATCTTCAGATTTTATTGATTTAATTTGTGAGGTAAAGCCAGATCAAGTAACCTTTGTTCCAGATCCACCAGAGGCGCTCACATCATCGTTTGGTTGGGATATTAATGATAATAAAGCTTTTTTAACTTCGGTGATTGAGCAGGTTCATGTTGCTGGAGTTCGTTCATCATTGTTTATTGATCCTTGTTTTTCTGATTTAGATTCGTTAGTTTCAACGAAAACGGATCGTATTGAATTATATACGGGTCCTTATGCTTCGGATTATCAATTTGATGCTAAAAAGGCGGTTTTACCTTATTCAAATTTAGCTCAAAAGCTTAGTTCTACATCGATTCATATTAATGCAGGGCATGATCTTAATTTGCTTAATACCGCTTTTTTTCTAACGCATGTATCGGGTGTACAGGAAGTGTCCATTGGACATGCGGTTATTTGTGATGCGTTAATGTTTGGTTGGGAAGACGTTATACATAAGTATCGATGTCTTGTAACTTAATATGAATTTACTTTGGAGATTCCTTGTCTAAGTGTTGTGGTTAATGTGTTGGGAGGGATATTATAATAATCGATTATAAATTTGGCGCATTCTTTAAATACAGGACCAGCTACAGTAGATCCGTAGTATCCTTTTTGTGGTGAGTCAATAGATACTAACATAACTATTTTTGGATCTTCAACTGGGAAAAAGCCAAGAAACGATGCTATATAGTTTCCTTTTTCATAGCCTAGACCCTTTGTTTTGGCTTTTTGAGCGGTTCCTGTTTTTCCTGCTAATGTATATCCTTTAATTTTTATATTTTTTGCGGTTCCTCTTTCGACAACATTAAATAATGTTTTTTTTACTTCGTAGGCAGTTTGTTCGCTAATAATTCGTTCTTTTTTTTGAATGGGAATTCCTTTTAAGGTGCTTTGATCTTTACTTTGAAAGTATTTAATAATACGTGGTTTTATATAAATACCATTATTAGCAATAATACTCATTGCGGCTGTAAGTTGTAATCCTGTTGTGGCGATACCTTGTCCAAATGAGTGGGTTGCAATATCAAGACCAGACCATTTTTGAGGTGGGCTTAAGAGCCCTTTGCTTTCTCCTGGTAATTGAATGTGTGTTTTTTCTCCAAAACCAAACTCTTTGATATATTTATAAAATCGTTCTTTCCCAAGTTTTATGGCTAGTAATGTTGTTCCAACATTTAATGATTGTTCAATGATTTCTGACACGGTTTTATTGCTAGATTCGTTTTCTTTTCTAGCATGAGCTTCTTTGATGACTTTATTAAATAATTTATAGGTTTCAGGAACATGGATGGTTGTTTTAGAGGATACAATATCTTCTTCTAAAACACTGGCTAATGTAATTATTTTAAAGATAGAGCCTGGTTCGAATACATCCGTAATAGGACGAATACGTCTATCACTGGTTTTACTGGATTGCCAGGTATTAGGATTAAAGGTTGGAACAATTGCCATGGCTAGGATATCGCCGGTTTTTGGATCCATAATAATGGCTTGCCCTGCTTCTGCTTTATGTTTTTTTACAGCCTTTTCTAAGAATTTTTCAGCTATAAACTGAATTGAAGAATCGATGGTTGTGATAATAGATTGTCCATCATTGGGGGGTATTTTAATTTTTTTTCCAGAAACAAGTTGGGTTCCTCTTGGGTCTCCATCTAAAATTATTTTTCCACTAGATCCTTTTAATTGTTTGTCGTAGCGATATTCTATTCCAGATAATCCTTGGTTATCAATACCAACAAATCCCATCATATGGCTTGCTAATTGGTTATTAGGATACACTCTTTTTTCTGTTTTAATAAAGCCTAGACCTTTAAGATTTAAGGCTTTTAATGTTTTCATGGTTGATTCGGATGCATGTCTTTTTAACCATAAAAATGGCGCTTTTGATGCATATAGTTTATCGGATATGTCTTTTCGATCTTTATTAAGAATAGGGGCAATTTTTTTAGCTAATACCCATTTATTCTCGATGTCATTTGGTATTGCGTATATTTGGTAAGAGGGTTCTGTTAAGGCTAAGGGTTTTAGGTTTCTATCGAAGATGGATCCTCTGTTAGGATATAGTTTAATAATTCGTTTAAGTTGGTTATTTGATTTTTCTTTAAAAAACTCGTTTTTATAAAGTTGTAGATATCCTAGACGACTTATAATGGCTAAGCTGATTATAATAATGATAAAAAAGAAGGTTATATGTCTTTTATTCATGGGATGTTAGTTTGAGCTGATAATAATGTGTTTTATTGGTTTTGTGGGCAGATAAACCATATTGAGCTTTTTTGCTTTTTCTTCTATTTTTTTTAGTGTTGATTCTTTTTCAATGTGATACTGCAATTGTTGGTTATGTTCTTTTAACATTTGAATATTTTTGGTGATAGCGTGTTGTTTTTTGATAAGGGGCACGGTTTTAATATTTAGAGCTAATGCGATAATACTAAGGATAACGGAACAGGCAGATAGTGTAATATACAGTTTCTTTTTTGCTATCATATAGTTATAGTGTACCTTCTTTGAAAATGTTTAATCCAGAGTTTTTGGGGGTAATTTCTTATGGGGGCGTTATTTAAGGTTCATGTTTTCCTCAAACGATTAACAATTAAATCATTTTTTATAATAATTACTATTATAACTATTGATATTTCTTATAACCCTTAGGTACGCCCCTTTTTTAAGGGGCATATTTGGGAAATAAAATAAATTTTTTTAGGAGATCTTAAATGCTATAACGGGATTTATTACCATGTATAAGCGTTTAATGTTTTTTTTGTTGAAAGCTCTGCTTTATATATGTCTAGCTTGTAGTCTTCTTTTGTTTTTGTTATCTTTTTTAGTCCTGTCATTAAGTTATATTTTTCTGGGGTAGGGTTTAGTATTACTAACTTTTGAAAATCATCCATAATATATTTTTTTTCCTCTTGTGAACTACCAATGTTGATAAGTAATGGGATCTCTCCTGTTTTTTTATCAATGACAGCTATTCCAGCGCTTTTTTTTGTTTTTAGTTTACTATCTTTTATGTTATTTACTGTTTTTTTAGCAATAGATTTGTATTTTTCAAACCCTACTATAACAGTTTTGTATCGAATGGTTTTTCTTTTAATTCGGGATACTATTCGATTATATATGGGATCATTTATAAAATAAGGTTTCTGAACATTATTTGCATTTTGTCTGGCTTTTTCATCAAACTCATTGCCAGTTAAAACCCCTCCACCTATGCTATCTATTGCAAGTGGGATGCCGTATACAAAAATCCCTGCAGGGCCTGTTGAAGCTGCAGCTAAAAATAAAGTAGCTTTGCCAAATTTTGTTGATCCGGGTTGTTTATAGTAGTCATGACTCAGAATTTCCCCATTTTCGGATAGTCTTATTACATTTCGATAGGATGAAAACACAATAACATTGTCTATGATATCCATAACATTATAGGTCTCTTTTCCTTTTGGTTTAGGTAATTTTGCAATTTTTTTTAATTCTAAATTCGTTTTGTCTAGTGAAAATAGTTTTAGAGCCTCTACATCATATAAGTATATTTTGTTTTTTTGGTTTTTGGTAATGATGTTTTTCATCTTTAAACTTTTCTTTAATATTTTTTTTCCTTTTGTATTTAATACATTAATTTCCTTTGTCGTTATGTAGAGGTATCCTTGGTCAATTTTTTCAACATAATTGAGTGTTCCTTTAACTTTTTTGTCTTTTTTGAATAAAAATTTTCCAGAATTTATATCTAAGATTGTAATGAAATTACTATTATTAACATTTTCTAGTTGGAGTAATAATTTATCATTTTCTGCAAATTTATACTCTTTTACGCCTCCTTTAATTTTCAAGAAATCACTCTTCCATAAGGATTTTCCTGTTATATAATCGATATAGTAAATTTTTGTTTTTTGCATAGCGGCGCCAGACCCAGCTTTTGGTGTTAAAATAACCCCTTTAGGGGTGTAAATAACTTTATCAATAATGCTTGTGATTTTGGCAAATGAGTTCCATTCTTCTTTACCATCTTTTAATGAATAGCGCATCATTCTAAATGATTTAGTATCGATATAGAAAAATGAGGTTTTATCTACAGGAGATAGTAATACTTTTACACTATTAAATTTTTTATATTCTTGTGGGTTTCCTCTTATTATTTTAGGTTTTGGAAGTGTTATGTTCCATAGGGATTCTCCGGTTTTCATGTCAAGTTTATGTATCCCAGTTTTGAGCGTTATTAATAAGGTGTTATCGGATAAATCAATCGGATCTGCAATTAAGGCATCTAATTCAACGTTTAAGTTTATGTTTAAGTTTTTAACTTTTACGGAGGTTTTCTTAGTTTTGAATACAGAAGTTGTGCTCCATATTTTTTCTCCTGTTTTTTCATCGTATAGTCCAATACTTGGTTGTTTGAGGGTGTCTATAAATCCATAAACGAGTATCTTTCCTGTTTTCTTTAATACTTTGTAGTCAATAATGTTTTTTTCTTTAACGATTATTTTTCCATTTCTCAGGTCTAATAATTCTATATCCTTTACTTTAAATACATTTTTTGATGGATCTTTTGTTTCATTATGATATGCGTTTAATGCGCTTGATCCAAATTTACTTAATTTTCCAAGCTTGCTTTTTTTGTTTACTTTCGATTCAATAAGGTCAACATTTGGGGAGAAGTCTCGTTTTTGACTCGCTATTTCTCCATAAACACTTCCTGGAATAAATTTTAACGAATTAATGGCATAGGTTAAGTTAGATTTCCATAGTAGTTCTCCCGTTTCTGAATCAATTCTTGATACAGTAGTAGGACTTGTAAATTTGGTATAGACACCCCTCCCCTGAGATCTTTTAGCTGTCGCAGTAGCACCCCAGATTAGCATGCTGCCATCAGGTGCCATTTTTCTGTTTTTTTGAGTTACCATGTGAGGAAACTCTTTTTCCCATTTTAATTCTGCATGTAATGGGGATAATATCCAATATAAACTTATACAAATTAGTATTATGCTTTTAATCTTATTCATCTTTTTTCCTCGTTTTATTATTTAAGATAATTTTAAACTATAACTTTTTGGCTAAGTATTGTAGATTTGTTGTTAGAAATTATCAAGTTTTAAGACTTTTTTATAAAGATTTTATATTATTAATCCAAGTTACAATAAAAACGTGCTGAGATGGTAATGTTATTAAACGATGAGGATCGTTTGTTTATGGATACTTAGTTTTTTGAATGTCTGTATTAACTTAATCAAACGATAGTTGTTGTATGGATTGATGTTCTTAGTTCTGTGTATAGCTACAGATTTAGAGTTTTATCATGTTCTTTTTATAGCCTTGATAAGTATGCTGATAATAGTATTATATTAACTCTTTTTAAGATCTGACATTTGTTTATTTTATTATGGTTTTTTTATATGTGGGGGAGCTTATCCATTAATTTAATGTTTTTTAATGGTAGTTAAGAAGCTTATGCTAGTTTTTATTAATAAGGGTAACTCAACTGTAATTTTTTTATACATAAGTTATGTGGATGTATCATTATGTTAGATAATACGGATAGGTCCCTATAATGCTAATATAGTTTTTAACCGCTTAATTTTTTGATGACTTCATTTAGAATTTTGGTAACATCATCAATAACTGCTTGAACAGCAGCAAACCCTCGATTTAATAGATTCATATCCAGTGCTACTTTAGCAATATCAACATTTGAGGATTCGAGTGACTTTGATAAAATATCGCCATAAACGGTTTGGGAGTTAGCTGATAACGGGTCGCCAGCTGTTGCTATATTAAAGCGTTCTCCAGATGAAATGGATTTTTTGTAGGCGCCTCCTGTTGTCGCAATAAGGCCTTCTTTGTTTTGGAAGGATGTTAGGGCTAACTTGTATAAGGGGGTGGGATTATCTGATTCGGGATCAGCTACTAGGATTCCTCCGTCCTCAAATCCAACATTGGGGTTTCCTTTTGTTTGAATGGGTTCTATTGTTGTTGATGCTTTATTGCCGTTACTATCAAGTGGAAATCCATAAACCTTTCTTCCAAAATCATCAACGATATAGGTGTTGGATGAATCGACTTGAAAACTTCCAGATCGTGTAAATAGTTGTGTTGCGTTGTTGTCAAATTCTGAGCTTGAAGAGGATATGATAAAAAAGCCATCTCCGGCAATGGCTGTATCAAGGTCTGTTCCGATGGTGATGTTTCCTTGCGAAAAGTCAGTTGACGTGGAGCCTAATGTCATGCCACTTCCTGTTTCTACAGGATTTATGGTTTTTGTCCCAGAAGATACGGCTTCGGTGTATATTGTTGTGAAGGATGAGAATACATATTTATATCCGGGGGTATTAAAGTTGTTTGCATTGGATATTGCAATTCTCAAAGCAGATTCAAGTCCTATAATTGCGTTTTTATTTTGTATATATAAATCGAGCATGGGTTCCCCTGTTTTTATTATTTATTTTTTACCGTTATTTTTATCATCATAAACATATACGAACATTTGATGATATAAGTTGCATAGTAATTTTTAAGCAGCTTCATTAATGTTTACATCTTCAAGAAATTGAAGATCGTCTAGCATTTTTGGTGATATGGTTTCATTAATAGGGGTTTCAGATTGGATTCTTTTTAAAATAGATAAAAAATGTTTTTTTTGGCTTAGTAATGTGCTGTTTTTTGGGTTTGTTTCTAAAAAAACGCTTGTTTTTATATAATCTTCTTTTATGATGCTAAACATGGCTTTGTTGGATTGATCACGTAGTAGACGAAGATCGTTGCTGTTCATTGGATTATTTAATTTTTTTAAGGTTTTTAATAAGGGTTTTAGTTTTTTTTGAAATTCCTGGTATTCGGGGCCGTTTAAGTGAGGGAGTGTTGCCCTTAATTCAAATAAAGTTCTACATTCCATTTTAGCTCTTAAGCTTGCAATAGCATGGGCTTGTTTTTGAATGGTTTTTGTATGGATGTTGTGTTGTTTGCATTGTCGTTTTAACATCATTAAATTGAGTTTTGTTTTTATTGAGTCAATAAGATTATGTGATAGAAGAGACTTTATTTCTAAGTTTAAAAGGGATTGTTCTAGGTCTTCGGGTGTTTGTGAAGGGCTGTCTTTTTTGTTTTGGTGTTGATTAGATTGATTATGATTTTGAGTATCAAGATAACCGGGGTCTTCTGGCGGTAAAAATGCTGTAAGTCCTTCGTTTTCTAGTTTTTTATGAAAGGTTTTTAAATAGCTTGATGGATCAAATTTTGTGAAACTGGTGAGGTTATTAAATTGATCAAATGCTTTAATTAAATCACTGTTAGAGTTAGATTTTAACTTTGTTTCAACAACAGAGCGATCGAGTTCATTGGTTATAAAATGAGAAATATCTCTTTTAACGTCTTCTTTAAGTTGATTTAATCCTTCAGGATTGGCATCAAATAGGTGAGCTTGTTTAGCAAAATCTAGGACAGAGTAATATTTGGAGTAATTATTTAATAGATCACTGGTTGGCTTTTTTTCAAATGAAAAGGCTAAATCTGTAAATTTATGTTTTAGGAGTCGTTTTAGATCGTTATTAATAAGGGTTTGAACCCCTTTTTCGATTCCTGATAATTGTTTTTGAGAGACGCCTTTTGCTTGCAAGGATTGTTTTATATGGTTTAATTTTTCTTTTTTTTCTGGGGAGTCTTTTAATTGGTTTTCTCCAAAAAGAGCAATGTAGTTTTTGAGAGGTGTATGTAAATCAGGGTGTTTGAGTATGAAGGCTTGTTTTGCTTTTTCTTTGATGCTTTGTTTGTTTTTGGTTTCATTTGCTAGTGCTGATTCTTTGGATTCTTCAAGGATGGTCTCGTCATGTGATGTCGTGGCTGTTGATTTTGTGTTTTTTTGTAATAGGGTGGCTGCTTTGGGTTGTTTAGATTCTGCTATAAAGGTGCTTAATTCTTTATTAAATCCTTGTTTAACTTTTTCTTTAATTTTATCTAAATGGGATTTTTCAGATTTATCGCTACTTGAACGTAAGAGGGATTGTGTATCATGATTTTCATAAAAGGCGGTTAAGGTACGAGAATCGGTATGACGATGTTTTTTAGTTCGTTGGTTAATTTTTTCTTTATTTTTTTTCTCGTTTGATTTTAGGTCTTCTGATAACTCATCCTTGTCTAGATCTATCTCTAGTTCATCATCTAGTGATTCAGGTGCATTTATATCATGTTGGGGGCTAAGCTTTGAAATATCCATCATTATATCTTTTTACTAATTTTTTTGCTTAAATTAAATAGGGATAGCCCTTTATGAATGATAGTTTCATCATCACGAGATTCATTCTTTAATGCTAATAGTTTTCGTTTATATAACATGCTTTTATAATGAGATCGTTTGATCATTCGATCACAGTTTTTAATATCTTGTTTGATATCATCTATGGTTAACTCATTTGTATCAAGTTCTGATTCGATTAAACTATTATATTTTGGATGGTTTTTAGGTTGATTCATGATACTTTCTTTTGTTCTAAATAATATAATACATATTCGAGATGTTTTTTTTCTGATATAAACTCTTCTTTTATTTTTTCACATTGTGTTATTTTTTCTTCATATAATTTTTGTTTGGACCAAAATCCTAATCGGCCTAAATTATTCATTTGGATCATTAAATGTTGTTGTAAGGACACAAATAGCTGTATTTTTCGTTTAGTTTTTTTGCTTTTTCCGTGTAGTATTTCATTTAATTCAGCATGATAGATATTTTCTTTCATATTAGCATGGTTTTCTTCAAATAATTCTTTCATGGACTCCCGTTGTAGTTTTTTTAATGTTTCAATAGGAATCCCAATAGTTGTTAAGATTTGCCCAACAATGCCCACTTTAAATCTTGCAAATCGTGATGTGAATACATTGTGAGATTTGGATTGCTGTAAATTATATTTATACATTTCAATAAATTCATCTTTGCGTTCAAAAAAATTGATTTTATGAGCCAGTTGTCTCATGATAGCATGGCCATTGTATTTAAATGTTTCTGTTAATTCTTTTATTCGAGATTCTTGTTTTTGATCTGGATTCTCTTCGTTTATAAAGGTATTAAGTTCCTGATTACTTAATTTGACGTTATCTTGAAAATAGGGGGTATCTAGTAATGATTTGTTACTTTGCTTGGGTGGGCTCTTTTCGGTTATGTGAGATTTTGAGTTTGTTTGGTTGGTAATTTGTTTTTGTTTTTTTATTTTTTTGTCTCGCAGTTCTTTTTGAAGTTTTTTATAATAATATGAATCAGCTATTTCGCTGCTGAATGCTTCTAAATTAATTTCCTGCATTATTTGGACCTCTTATTACGGGCTTTTTTAGAGGCTGCTTTTTTGTTTTCATTTAATCTTTTTTTTCTTTCTGCTTCTTTCTTTTTTTCTTGTTTTTTTATTTCTTTTTTATTTTCATTTTTTCTTTTTTGTATTTTATTATCTTGTTTTTTGCTTATTTCTTTTCGGTTTCGTTTTTGTTTTGCTTCTCTTTTTTTAGTATCTACTTTTCTTTGATATTCTTCTTCTTCCCATTTTTCTTTTCTTTCTTTATATTGTTCGCTTTTTTGTTTATGTCTTTTTTTGTTAAGTTGATTAATTTGGGATTTTGAGAAAATTGCTGTTCCAATTTCTAGCATAATCGATGATTTAAGGTACGTTGAAATTTGTTTCCAATGACTTGTTTGAAAAAAGGTGGGTTGAGCTATGATATCAATATCATAGCGAAATGAATCGCTTGTTTTTGTGATAATACCCTTGTTGCCTAGTTCTCCTTCGTTATCAATTAATACTCTAATGGCTGTTTCTTTTATTTCGTCATTACTATAATGGTTTTCTTTGTTGCGAATGCTTGGGTCGTTATTTGGGTTAAATGAGGATACCAGGGGTTCTAATTTTAAAATGGATGTTTTAATTGTTTCAAAGAATTCGGTTGCC
Source organism: bacterium (assembly GCA_002716725.1). Taxonomy (GTDB): domain Bacteria; phylum Margulisbacteria; class Marinamargulisbacteria. The sequence continues at coordinate 12,083 of PBBX01000034.1, forward strand.
TTGTCTGTGTTTTCAAAGGTTATTTCAAGAGGATGGCCTTCGATTTTTTCCCATCCTGCTAGTTCTTGTGTGGTGTTTGTTTCGTCATTATTAACTAAGATGGTATCGTTATATTCTAGCCATTCAGAATGCTTATATATAGGGACTGTTATGCCATGCTCTGTTTCGGTTAATTGGGGGGTTAATTGGCCTTGTTTTGTTAGTAAGTCACCACTCATTGTTTCTAGTATATCAAATAAAATATTATATACTTTTCTTGCTTGAATAAAGGTTTCTTTGGCAGATGTATCTGTTGGGATAGAATTTAGTAATGTAGGGAGGTCCCATTTATTATTGTCTGGATCAATTAGTTTTATATCTTCTCTTTTGTGCTTATTAATGATGGTGTTATCATAAGTATTTAAGCTTGATGGCCCTTGAATGACTGATTTTAATACTTTTCTAATTCGGTTATTTTCGGTATCTGATCCTAAATTAAATTCTGGAAACATATTATCAGGATCAAAATTTATGATTTTTCCATTTGTATTAATAATATTTTGGTGTGTTAATTTCTTAAAGATCTCTTCTCCATAGTTTAGATTATCGATCATTAAATCTTGAGCAGTGATGGTTTTAATTTCTTTATTATCATGGCGTTTAAAATCCTGGTTTAGATGGGTTGCTGAATCAATAATTAATTTTTCATTTAATTTTCCGGGTATGGTTTCAGTTGATTGATTGATATCCAGGTTGCTTTGTTTAAATACCTGCTCTGCTGATTCAGCCATTAATCCAAATGGGAGTAAGAGTCCAGATTGGTTTAAATTTTTCCCTATTTTTTTCCACCATTCTTTGGTTTTTTTCAGGGCTTTGTTTTCAATATAGGAGCTTAGCTCTTTGGCTTGTGATTGTTTTAGATCAATAATTTGGTCGAGTTGCGTTTTATAAAATATGAATTCGGTTTGATGCTCTTCTGATAGTGTTTCATCGTTATGTTCTATTAATTTTGAAATTTCATTGGTATCCTCGATGTGACTTTTTAATTGTTCTATTACCGTTGGGTCATTCATAATATTTGGATTCTCATTAATTTGTTTAAGGGTTGTTTTTAAAATGGAGTTTATGTTTTGTGTTAGTTCATCTAATTTTGATTTTGTAGTTGTGATTTTATCTTGGAGATTTTCGATTCTGTTGATATGTCTTTCTTGATCTTTTATGTTTCCAGAGAATTGTCGAATTACTTTTGTATACTGTTTCATATCAGCATGCCGTTTTAATAAATAATGAGCGGATATGTCTTCGGACCATGTTTCCCATTGAGGGCTTGTATCCTGGTTAGGATTTTCGATGGAGTTATAATTTGAGTGAATATCCATGGTTTTGATATTATTATCAGTATAAATATCAGGAGCATCTTCTAGTGTGGGGGAATTGGTGTTAATATCAGCGATTATCTTTTGATTTTTTGTAAAGGTTTCTTCTCCTAACAAGTTTAGCGGAGACATGAAATTTGAATTTAGCATATGATACATAGGGCTATCTTCAAATAGTTTATGGTTTCTTTTATCCATTTTTTTGAATGGATTTATATCATCTAATTTTTTGAATAAATTTAAGTTATGAGCATAGGTGAGATCGGATGCTGGGGTGTTATTATCGGATGATTCTTCTGATTCTTCTGATTCTTCTGATTCTTTTGTGGGATCTTGTAGTTCCTTTTTCTTTTTCTTAATATCATTAATGCTGGTTGCATTAAATCCTGCTTGAAATGCTGCTGCATAATTAATGTATGATGGGTTATTAATACCTTCAAAGTTTTGTTTTTTGCCAATAAATTCAGCATTAGCAAGTACGTGATGAGGGAGTTGTTTAGCCCCTTGATGGATCAAACTTGTTTGTAATAACGAATGAGCAAGGTTTATTTGGGTTTGTTTTGTTTGATTTTGGGATTCTGTATTTTTTTGTTCGGGATTTTGATTTGATTTTTGATCTAAAATATCATTAAAGTTACGGTTTTCTGTGTCTATATTGGCTGTTTTTGTGGGTCTAAGATCGATAAATAGTGGAAATCGGGGTGGTTTTGGTTCTTGAAATTCTCCGTATTTCATTTAAATATTTTTCCATAATTGTTTTTCTACATTTAATCCTAATTTAGATAGCCCAGTATGAGCTTGCCTAGAGGACTCAATGGCTTCCATATAAAATTGTATGGCTAATAAGCCCCCAGGGCTATCGGCGGAAGCTTCTTGGCCTGTTGATAGAATGACTTTGCCTGTATCGAGTAAGTTTTGCTGAACATCTGATAATAAATCGAAGAATGTTTTTGTTGCTAAGTATTCTCCGTAGGCAAAGTCATAATTTACCGCTACTTTGTTTTGGTTTGTATTTTCAATAAATACTCTTGAAAATTCCGCCATAACTAACCCATCCTTATGTGTTAAATGTTATTATGATTATCCTGCCGCTTTTTTCACTTCTTGAGCTGCTTGCATGTTTGCTGAGGATGCTTTTTTTGGAATTCCTGATTCAACCATGTATTGTGTTTCTATTTCTGTCATTTTTAATTGAGCGCCTACCATCGTTCCTAATGTTGCACCCTCATCGCCATCTGTTCCTAGCTCGTTTCGAATGCTTTCAAGGTTATCGATGTAGTCAGTACCGGCTTGCTCTCCTTCAGCTATCCTCTGACTAGCTTTTTCTAACTCTATATTATCTGCCATTTTTATCTCCTTTTTCTTTTTTTTATTTTTATGAACGTATTTTGTGGTGAAGGTAATGTATCGAAATTTTGTGTTTTTATATTTTTTCTTGTTTTTTCTTTTATTATTTTTGATTTGTGATATTTTGTTTTGTCTGTGATATACTTTTTTTAATGATTTTTTCTAAGAAAATTCGTTTAATCAAAACCATTCAGCAAAAAAATTTTAGGAATGAGTCGTTTTCTGATGAGGATATTTCTTTTTTGTTATCCTGTGTTACTCATGAGCATTCAGATGGGGTTTATACGGCATCGTTGATTGCGTTAACCGAATCCTCCAATGCTATTTTAGATGTTTTGATTAAAGAGTTTCATGCACTGCAAGATCAGGCTCAAATGTTGGCCATTCCAATGTTGGCTTGTACAGATTATGTGAAATGTTATTATTTTTTATTAGAGCGATTGAAGTCTTCAGATAGTATGGATGAGGTTGCTATGATTTCGATGGTTTTATCATCAACGCATTATCTTATTGTTCCTTTGTTGGTACATGAATTAATCTCAGATAATAAGCAATATCTGAATCGTTTAGCGTATATTTTGAAAGATATTGGGTTTAAGCGTGTTATGTCATATTTGATATTACACCCTCAAATTCCGTTTGAATCATTTTTTAGGGATTTGTTTGGAGATGATAAGATAGAGGCTATTAAACAGAAAAATTAGGTGCATGTTTATATGTGTAGATGTCGTATATAATGCTGTAGGACGGTGACGCTATAATATGTCTACGCACGCGCGAGACTTCAGTACTGATTTTAATCATTTAAATTTGATAGGCAGTGGCTATCGTTTAGATTCAATGGCTTCTTTGTTTGATCAGCCGGTTTCTTTTGTTGATGATGCTTTGTTTGAAGAGACACTTGAGGGGCATTTGTCTTATGGGAGAGTGTCTAATTTAGAGTTGCAATTAAAGTGTCTACGATTTGCAACGTTTCTTTATTCTCAAGATCTTAATGTCGATTCAATTACTCAACAAAATAAACAGTCATTGGATCGTGTTACTAATTTTTTAAAAACGGGTCAGTATAATTCGGATTCGTTGCAGGATATTATCACGTTTTTGGATCAGTGTTTAGCTCATTCAACGGATTCTATTTTACAGTTACAAACAGGCGAAATGACGGTGTTAAAACGATGTTTAGATCATTTATCAAGAGATCAAGTAGATGAAGTTTCGCATTTGATTAAAGAAAGAGAGCAGTTGATTGATGATTTAAATATTAGCAAACAAGAATTGTTTTATCGTAATCAAGCGTTTAAGTTAGATTATCATAATCAGTCTGTTAGTGATTTTGTAGATGAATTATATGCTAATCAAACGGTTTATGTTACTGATTCGATTGAGGATATTATCGATAATGTGTTGCGATATGTTCAAAAAGAATTTAAGTATGTTTCTGATGGGCAAGAGGTTGATGATTGGCAACATATTACGGATACCTTGCAGCGTCGTCAGGGGGATTGTGAAGATATTGCTATTGTTTTAACAGGGGTTTTATCTCATGTGTTTCATTATCGTTTGGGCTATTCAAAAAAAGATGTTGCCTCTATGGTGCGATTGGTTGCAGGGACATTTGAGTTACCTAATGGGGCTAAGGTTCATCATGCGCTTACCAAAATTGATTTAGATCCTCATGATGTTTACACGGACTCTTATTACTTGGATGGAATTAGCGATAATCTTTTGTTAGCAGCTGATAGCGGTCGTTTTGAAACCGTTTTTGAAATTAATGATGTTGACTTTAATTTGGTTAATGCGATTGATGATACATTTAGAACGGCTGCTGGGTTAAGTGATTTGTGGTTGTTTCCAGAGGAGGGTTCTAGCACTGTGCTTGCTCAAATGAATTCAGTTATTAAAGAAATAAAAAAGTATTGTTCACAGGAGATTGTTATTCCTAGACAAATGGGAGGGTTTCTTTATCGTCCGGTTACGGGTGAGGCTGAAATTGATGAGTGGTTAAATCACTCCCGTGCTACATTTCCAAAGAAAGAGGAAGACAAAGCAGATGCTGATGTTAACAATATGGTTCTCAAGGCTGATGAAAAACAAGAGTTTTTAGACCAACTTGATTCCAAAAAAGCACAGTTGTCAGCATCGCCTTATTTTCTTGAAGCTCAAACAAACTATGATGAGGCGCTTTCAGATTTTGAACCATTACGCAATGATTTGTTGGACGTCATTCCTGCAAGAATTTTAGCTGATAATAGTTGTTATATAGATCAAGATGGTAATGAAGTAAGTTTGGATTTTATGGATAATATTAAGCGTGCGTTAAGTTTTGGAGATAAAATTGATGAAGATGATAAGAAAAAATTAGAAGATTTTTATGCTGCTTGGGAGACCAGCACCCCAGTAGATAACATTGCCAGCTGGGACTTTGGGACACGGTATACACCTGATCCTAATACTGATTTATGGAAAATTAAAATAGATGGTGTTGCGAATAAATTATCAGCTTCTGAGATGGCTGAATTGTACACGATTGTAGCTCAATATTCTACCTATAATGCTAAGTCGCAAAACGTAGATGGGTTATTTGCTGCAATTATTCCTTATAGGGCGTTGTTAACGGGTGGTTGGATTACAAAAAGTGCTATTGCAACAGCGCTTTCTGCTAATGGTTCTAATCTTTGGTCACCTAATAAGGAGGATCAGTTAAAGACCAATATAGTTCTTTATGATAACGCGAGTAAAGCGGTGAAGGCCCAGGTTGATCATATTTGGAATACATTACTAACTCCTATTGGTAGTAATTCTCAAGGGTATATTTCGCAATCGTTTATGGGTGTGGATTTTCAGGACATAGATGATAATGTTAAGGTAAACGGGGAGGATTTAGATTTTACCCAAGCGGCTGTTATAAACATTGATCCAGAAGGAAGGGGAGAGGGGCTTGATTTAAGGGATAATACGGTTTTAGAGGGAGCTAATAAGCATATTTATGATAAGGATACTTTTTTTGGTATTTCTTGGGATATGATTTTTCCTGATACTCTTTTTGCGAATATGACTAATGGTCCCCAAAAAATAAAAAATGTTAAACGTTTATTTGGGTATGATTTTGATGATAATGCTACTGTCAATGAAAATGAGAAGCCAGGTGGTTTTTTTGTTGATGTTGATGGGGAGACGAACTGGGATGTTTTTGGTCAGGGCTATAATAATTTAATTTTTGGATTAGGGGTTGATGCTCAACAGCAGGCTATTATGTCTGATTCTACGGTGGATGAATCCGATTTAAGATCTGGTATGGATGAGCCTAGTTATTGGGCGGTTGAGTCTGGGGGACAATTAATCTCTATTGACCTTGATGAGAAAAATAAGGCATTAAGAGATTATGGCATTCATCTTAAGCAAATAGAACAGCTTGAAACCGCAATTGAAGACATAAGAGAGAAGTCTCCTTTAACTGATTTTGACAAAAGAAAAATCTCTAATTATTATAATGAAATTCGTCGAATAAAAAGTGGTATGCAGAAAGTGTATCATTTTATTGATGATAGTATGATTTTGAAGCCTATGTCTGAGGAAGATCAAACGACGTTAGCAGGCACTCATAAATTTGGGTTTAAGTATAAAGAGAATACAATAAAATTTAAACTTGGTCAGACAGATCCAAGCAAATTTTTTTCTCTTTCTAATACTATACCAACGTTTGATTTTGTGGATGTTCATGTTTATACACATGATTTACGTGGCGTTAGCTTAAATTTTCCTACAATGATTTTTGAAGATGCTGATTTGCCTTCTCTTGATCAGAATATTATTCAGGGAGTTACTATTAATGAAGACGCCTTGTTTAGTTATGCATATGGACTCAGAAAGCTTTTTAATAAATTTTTATTATTGTTTTATATCGTGCAGGGGTTGCAAGAATTAAAACTTAATCAAGCTCGTGATGTTCATGATGCTCATATGGATAGTGATACGAAAGCGGCTGTTGATAAATCAAGACAAGCCAGTGATAAGCTTTTTTCTAAATTTTCAAGAACGATGAATTCGTTTCAAAGTATTGCTAATAGTGGGGTTGATCAAGTGTGTGATCAATTGATGAGTTTTACAGGATCCATTAATTCAGCTATTAAACAAAAGAAAGAACTGGATGTTGATACATGGGCTCGTGCGGTTATGGATATTGATACCTCAAATCCTTATGCTGCTTTTGGTGGGTTTTTGATGAATTTTGTTGTTGGGGGTGCTACTGATTTGATCGATGAGTTAGTAGGGGTTTTTACCTATTTGCGAGCTGAATTAAAATTACAAGTTCATGGATTTTTCACTAAAATTGAAGGTATTAATGCTTATCGAGCGACTCGGTTTTTAGAATTAAATTTAAAAGCAAGTGATATTCTTGGAGAAAATTCGACTTCGGATCCTAAGTCTACGGGGGGCGCTCAAGGGTCGGTTTCAGGGGATACAGGTTCAGGGGGTACAGGATTTTCAGGTATTCTGAATGGTTTGTTTGCACAACGTTATGGGCCAAAGACCGAGGCCTTGCTTAGAAATGATGCGAATGTACCAAATGACGAAGGGGTTACTATTTGGAATGAAACAGCAGGAGTCTCAGGTGGCTGGGATGATTCTGCTGGCGTAGATAAAGATAAAAATAGAAAAATGGTGTATCAGCATTCTCTGAGTTCTTTAATAAGGTTTTCTACATCTAAGGCCTCTGGTTCTTTAGATTTAGTTGCTGACGACGGTAGGTTTCAAAAGCCTGCTGTTTCGGGAAGCCTTTCTGACTTATTGAATAAGGTTCAAGATGCAAAATTTAGTAAGGATAGTTCTAGTTTTAATAAAAATCTTTCAAGTTCAATTCAAGCCAAATCAGTGCATGGTACACCGTTTCGTTTGGACTATAGTGATTTGGATGGGACAGGAGATACTCTTGTACAAACGGAGAATCAGTTTGGATTAAAAAATTCATTTCAAAATCTTTTTCAGTCGGTAAGTGCGGAAAACCCGTTGTCATGGTTAATGTTTTTGTTACTGCCTCTTCAGTTAGCAGTAGAGGCATTGATTGAAGGGGCTATGGGGGGTCTCAATGAGGCTTTTGGATTTTCAGGACAACCTTATGCTATGTATAATACGGAATTAATAGCTGCTTATCGTGAGAGAATGTATATGTTTCAGTCTTATATGAGTGTTGCTATGACGATTGCTCATGCGACGGCTAAAGCGAGATTAGAAGAAGCAAAATATTGGTCGCGGGATATGGGGATTAAAACAACGAATTCAAGTACGGGGGTCATGACGTTATTACAGCAATCGTTAGCATCAGAATTTAATCAAATTAACAAAAGTTTGCAATTAATGAGCCAACATCATTCTCAATTGGCTCAATGTCTTAATGATTTAACAAAGGCTCGTATTGATGCTTATGAAAGTATTTTTCAATTTGGTCTTAAAACATCTCGAACACTGGCGTTAATATTGATTGTTGCTGCGGCTAAGGGGATTTATATTCCTGCTATTTCAACCATTGTAGCAGGAATGGCGAACCCTGTAACAACTGCATTTTTTCAGCCGGCTGCTGCAGGGGGGCTGATAGATCCTACGTATTATCATATGGCTATTGGAACGATGGCATCATTTGGGCTTGAGGCTATGGTTGAACTGTCAACCTATGCATTTAAGACGGGTATGAAAAAATATAAAAATCCAAGGGTTTTAATTGAAGGATATGGCAATGATATTGGCACTGGCACTGGCACTGATTCTATTAATAGAGAATATGGTAATGTCACTGAAACGAAAAGCTCCTTTTCTTGGGATGTTATTCATGGAAGAGATAAGTTGCTCAATTCTGAATCGTCGCAGGGATCGCCATGGACAGTACGGGAAACGGGTGATTTATTCGAATTTTCCAATCAGACAGTCGAAGGGACAACCGATAAGATTTTAAGAGCTTCAAATATACAACCCTTTGTTAATGGATTGTCTTCTTTTATTTCTAAAGCTCGAAAGCAATATACAAATAATAAGCAAGCATTTCAGTGGCATAATATGGGGTCTCCTTCCCAAGCAAAGAAAGCGTTGGCAACGGATGAATCCGGTAAAGTAGCTCGAGTTGATGGTTTGGAAGATGAAGTTCAGGCATCGTTTATTCGAAATCAAGGGGATGGTAGGGTTGTTCAAAATGGATTGGCTTTAGCAGCGGCTACACAAGAATCTCAGTATTATTTGGTGATTGTTCGGATTCATCTTCTTATTTTAAAAGCGATTTTGGATGTGATGGAACAAGTGATAGCAGATTTGGTTGGCTTTACTAAACAAGACGCGTATGGACGATTAGAAAGTAATGGATTGTCTGTTGTCGAAAATTTATTATCTTTAGAGACACAGATAATAGGAGACTATAAGACTGATATTGCTAATATTGAGCGAGATTGGAATTATAATATAGGGTTAAATAAAGAGTTGTTACATCAATTTTATGCTGTATCGAAGTCTAGTATGCAAATTGGCGCTGCGAGTGCAGCTTGGTTTGGGGGTTGGGGATTAGGAGGGATGACGGCTGGCGGTTTAGCTACTGCTTTAGATATTGCAGAGCAAGGATTTAGACATACGGGGTCCTATGGTGGAGTTAATGCCGATTATCATAATGATGATAAGCATGGTGTGTTAGAAGAAGCATTGATGGTAACCAAGGAAGACAATGCTATTATGCCTATTCAAAGTACGGATTCTCCACGAGGTTCTTCCCAGAAGTTTGGTGACAGTTTACGACTTAATTTAAGAAAAATTATTTATGATCAGGACACTAGGCCTGCTGAAATAAAGGACATGGAGGGGGGGAGTACAACCATTAATGAACTTGTTAAAGAAGAAGGTGACATGTTAAAACACTTTATTTTAAATGAATCATTACCTAGTTTAAAGAATAAAGAGGTAGAGAATAATAAGGCTATTATGGAAGTGTCAAAAGGTATGGGTTTTGAAATGTTAAATCCAATATATCTTATGCAGCTTCATAAAGATATGGCACATAAATCTGTTATGAAAATTTTGATTATGATGTTAGAGTCGGCTCGCTATAGTTTGTATCAACAAGAAGTTCAGCAAGTTACAGGGATGGCTTCTGGCACTAATATGTTACAAGGTGTTATGCAAACGATTGATTCTCATAATGCGTTGCAAGGGGATTTAGTTCAAGATATATCGACGCAATGGATGAGTCGAACAACATCTAATAATGAGTTCCAACAAACTTTAATTTTAATAGGTTTAGAGGCAGCTGTTGTTTCTGTTTTTGCTATGGCTCATTTATTTAATTCAGCTTCTGCATTTATGGATCAACTTCTTGGACCTGGACCAGCTCAAAAGATGAAGGCTGTTAAAAAATTTCTGTCAGGGTCGATAGGGTATCAGCTTATGAAGGGGATTGGAAAATTTATTTCTGATCTTATGTTATTAATAGGGTCATTATCGTCTTTGAATGATTTAAATACAGATTTTGCAAACCAAAAAAAACATAATGATGAGGATATACGAAACGAAGAAGAAGAAGAGCGTCATCATGTGAGTGCTAATGCTAGAACTAGTAATGACAGACATGTTACATCAGCCAAAAAGCATGATGCAGCGAATGCTGAATCTCAGCCTGATTTTAAACAATCTATGACCATTACCCCACGAGGTAATTTAGCTGTTAATAAAGCACAGTTACACCGAGCAAAATCAGCAGTTAAAAAACGTATGAGAAAAATGCGATTGTTACAACAAATTCAAGATAAACAAAATGATGCTCGTTTAGAGATATTATCAGAAATTACAGGTGTTCAAGCAACTGGGGCAGGCAAGAATTTGTCACGAGCTATGGGGGCTTTGGAAAAAGGTGAACTTGCTAAAATGGATGCTATGTTTCAAGCCGCAGAAGCCATTACAAAACAAATAAATAGGGCTATGAGTAGCCTGAAAGGAGCGGTATCCTCTAGAATAGTACAAAATATCACTAATATGGCCTCTGGTTTTTCTTCCAAGAAAAAGAAACGTCCAAAAACAGAGAAACAAGATAACGATAGAGAAGAAAAAAAGAAGGGAGATAAAAAGGAGAAGGTTGAAAAAAAATCAGCAGATATTAAGAAAAAGATTAAGGAATCAGATATCTCCGATAGTGATCGGGCACGAGCAGCAGGGAAGGATTTTAAGCAAGATAAAGAATCCTCGGATCAACGTAAGGGTACTCGAGCAGCAGGTACATTTGTGGAGTATGCTGGGTTAACAAATTCTTTGGTTATTATGGCTATAGATAGCATCATGGCATCGAATTATACTTCTGGTTCAGGAGATACGACGGAGGAGGATGTTTTTTCTGCTGAGGGAGGGGGAGATGCTATTGGCACTGATCTTGGTGCTGCTATTTCTGATGATGTTTCTTCTTTATTTGAGGGGGCTGGTTCTGGGGATTCGGCTGATGATAGTGCCGGGGGGGTGGCTATGCAAGAAGGCTTAGTTTCTAATGATAATTCTTTTTCAGGAGGAGGTGATGGACTTGGGTTTTCTGAAACGGCTGCCTTAGAAAATGAATTGACGTTAGCAGATATTTTAAAAGCAAGACTTGCTATTCAGCGACAAATTTTAGATGAGTTACAAGAGGCTTCAGGGTCTTATAAAAAATTCTTAGATGATAAGTTTGATAAAACACTTGGGAAAGGGGCTTTGGGGGATCATGATGATGCTGTCAAAGCAGCAGAAATCATGGATAAGCTGAAACAATCAGGATCTGTGGAGGGTATTAATAAGGCTTTACAAGAACTTACAAATGCAGGTTTGCCTCCTAATTTAGCTGCAACAGTAAAACGAGATATTGAATCTGTTCAGGAAAAGCACCAAAAAATTAATCATGCTATTAAACAAGCTTTTCAGGGGGATGCTTCTAAGTTTATTAAGACATTAGAAGATATGATGTTAAAAGATCCAACTATGACGTTTGATCAATTTGAAAACTCTTTAAAAACAGATAAAACGTTTGGGGGAAGATTTGATTCTTTTTCTAAGAATATTGAAAGTGCTACGTTTTCTAAACGTGGCAGGAGTTTTGGTGGTTCTCGGATAGCTAAACAAGAACAGCTTAATATGAAAGAGGTTTTAGAGACGTTAACGGGTGAAACGTTTGAAACAAAGGGTGGTGATACGCTTAATCCAAATCGATCTCTAATTAAATCTAAGGGTATGATGATGTTGGGTTTTGGTACATTAGGTTTGGGGATTGCATTTGCAGCAGGGCCTGTTGGAATAGGGATAGGGATAGGGATAGGGCTAGGAATGAAGGGACTAGCTGCACTGGATCAGAGGTTTGGGTTTACCACTAGTATTTCTAATCAAGCTCGCAAGCTTGGTATTACCTCTACTATTTCTTCAGTATCTAAGAGTATTTCTGATGGAGCTTCTAAACTATCTGATGGAGCTTCTAAACTATCTGAGAATGTTTCTGTTCGGTTTCGTACTTTAATGCAAGGGTTTAGTGATTCTATTGGAGTTGGAGTTGGAGCTGGAGTTGATTCAGTTTCATCTATGCTTCATCCAGGTCTTTTAGGAGTCGGAAAAGGGCTGGCTAAGGGTATAAAAGGGCTTGGTATGTTTGCAGGACTTGGGCTTATGTTGCTGGGAGAAAGTGCTTTTGGGCTTCTTTCTATGGTGGCTAGTATATGGAAAGGAGACTATGCTAAATCGTTCGGGGCTAGTGCTCGAGATGGTTGGGATGCTTATAAGGCTAAGACGCTTGGCGAGTCGTTCATGGCTAGTTTTAAACGATTTACAGATGATGTCAATGATTCATGGCAAAAGTCAGATACGTTTAAAGCTGGAAAACTTTTATATAATTATGTGCGTGGTGATACCAAAAGTAGTATTGACGGAGAGGTTCGTGCAGAATCGGAGCTTGGGAAATCTTTAGAGTCTTCTTCATCTGAGAGTGCAATGAAACAACGTGCTTTGGCTCGTTTAAAGGCTTCATTAAAGGATTCGACTTCTAGCGATTTGGAGGGGGCCGGATCTCAGGATATAGATACTATTTTAGAGGAGGCTAGTGGTAAAGGCCCAGCTGAAATTAGACAACTTGCTAATTCGATTAATTTTAAAAAAAGAAAACGTTTACGAACGAAAGATATAGATTCTAAAAAAGAAATTTTAAATGAAAAACGACGCGCTATTATTAAAGCACAATTTAATTTGTTACGTGATAGTAATTTTGTTGATGGAGAAAAAAATGAAGATATTTCTCTTAAGGATATAAAGGATTTAAAGGAACTTAATGATTCTTATACATCATTATTAGGTGCTACAGGTAATAGTGAATTTTATGATAAGAGAGATGATCTTGCGGTAAGTCATACATCAACATCATTAAAAGATAAACTTGATGAATTAGAAAAAGGGATGCCTTCTGGTGGTGGTGGTGGTGGTGGTGGTGACGATGATGATGATAGTTGGAATAATTTTGGAAAAGGTATTCAGGATATTTTGCAATTTGTTACGGGCTCTCAGCCCAATATTAAAGCATCTGCGTCTGTGCTTAATAGAGATCAAATGCAGCGGTTGCTGAACTTACATCAAAGGTTTTTAACTAACCAAAGAAGTCAGTATACAACATTTCAAAAAGAGCGACAGGAAGCCCTAGAAGAAAGCAAAAAAAAGAAAGCGCTTAATGACTCAATTCAAGTTGAAGGTAATAGGCTTAGTGATGCGGACTTAGAGAGCTTAAGTTTAGACCAGGTTCAAGGTTATGCAGAACGTCTAGAAGAGGAAGCAAAGGCCAAAGAAAAGGCGATAGCGGCGTTAAGGCCTGTTTTAGACAAAATCAGTAAGTCGGACCCTGCCTTTAAGAGCCCTGATTTTGATGATGCAAGTGCCGCGTCGATTTCGACTTATAAGGAAGAATTAGAACGCTATATAAAGGAACAAGATCAGCAAGCTGAAAGCAATGCGGTTAATGACTTAATAGACTCGCTTCCTGCTAATTTGTTTTCTGAGAAAGACAAAATTACGTTAAAAAATATTGAGTCATCTCAAGATCGTTTTGCTGCCTTGCAAGCGATGCGCAGTGAGCGATTACAGAAGATCGGTGACAGGATTCAAGCGAATCAGGGTGTGTTAGCTGCTAAGACAAGTGAGCTAGGTAACATACGAAACTCGTTAATGGCTAAGACAAATGAGTTAGCTGCTAAGACAGGTGAGCTAGGTAATATACAAACACAGTTAGCTGCTAAGAAAGCTGAGTTAGATGCTAAGACAGATGAGTTAGCTGCTAAGACAGCTGAGTTAGCTGCTATGCCAAAGGTATTGGGTAACACAATGGACTTAACGGGTGTGATTGACCCGACAGAGCATGTGACAACAGGCGAGGATCATACGGTAGCGGGAGCTGTGACAGGTGCAGCTTTGGCTGTAGCAGCTACGGTTGCTTCAGGAGGGTCGGCATTGGCTGTGGGAGCTGCTGCTGTTGGTGTTGGTGCTCTTGGTGGGGCTATAGGGCATTTATTAAGTACCCCAGATACAGCTGCCAAACAAAAAGAGTTTATAGATAAATTTAATCAGAGAACGTTGAATCAGCTTGATGCAAGAGAAGGAGGAGGAGGGAAATTAGAGAACAAGCTTAATAAAATTTTTAAAACAGGATCTACGGAGTTTGAGGATATTGAAGGAACAAGTTCTTTAGCAACGGTTTTATTAGGAAAGGACCGGATCAGGGGTGGTTCAGCTGGGTCGCAGTCAAATAAATTTGTAAGGGCCTTGAAAGATAGTGGCGATCAGGATAAGGCCGATAAAGAGCTTTTCAGATTGCTTAATACGATAAAACTTGAAGACTTAGTAACAACGGATGGAACGCTAAGTGAGAAGACTCAGGAAACGATTGGTCAGATGTTAGCGCTTTTTGATTCCGGAAAAATTAAAGCTAAATTTTCTGCTAAGAAAGCAGCAACTAGTGCTCAGACTGGTCCTGGGTCTCAGGCTTATGATAATAAAAGAAATTTTGTGCATGTATTAAATCAGATTATGAGATTTTCTGGTAGAGGTGACGGGGATGGCCGACATACTAAGGAAGATTTGGGTGGTAAGACACTTGATTCTACGAAGATTAGGGTATTTAAATTTGGGCAGAATCTAGTGGGACTTGATCATGGTAACGATGAGTTAGTGAAGCTGGGGTTATTAGAATCTAGCAGTAAGGGTGGTGAGTATCGACGCTATTTTCAGATTGATCCAGATGCGCAATCTTCACCCGCTGGTAGTCAGGATGACTTGAAGAGTTTGCAGGGCATTACTGAGGGATTAGCAGGTAGTATTGGACAACTTCAAGGCGACTCCGCTGTATTACAAGGTAATATGGATAGTCTTACTAAAGAAAAAGATGCGTTAGGAATAAGCAAAGACACTTTAGATAGTGAGATTCATGGGTTAACAACGGCTATAGGAGTAGACGAAAGTCACAAAAAAAGGCTAGAAGGTATTTCGGGTACAATCCCTCTGCCAAGGATGTTTTCTGCAACAACGCCACAACCAACACTTTCTGTTTCAACACCGTTAACTAAACCAACAAAACCAGAGATCGATCCTACATATAAACCAAAGAAGGCTCCGGGGGCTGAGGATGATGCTACGCTTGATAAACTTGATACATTTATAAAGAAATCCAAACAACCTGTTGATAGATTAAAACAATCTGTAGGGATTAATTTTGATGATTTAGCGATTCTTAATGCAAGAGAGTACAAAATAGGCTTATCAACGTTATCAGGTCCGTCTCCTTATTCTGGGGGGGGACAAGATAGTGAACAACAGACCTATGAAGAGACATTTTTTGGGCATGTTATGCAACCCATTACTAGTATGCTTTTTAGTAGTGATCGGCGTGTTGATTCTCTTACGGGTTCCACAATAAAAAAAATATCGAGTCCTAGAATAAAAAAAATATTTGGTTTCACTGATGAGAACGAGAGAATTCATCAAGGTAAAATAAAAAGAACTCAGATGGCTAGGAGTGGTGTTTTGGATCGTCAATTAGCTCGAGCTGAAGATAATTATGGTCTTGATAAAGATGCCAGTACATATGAGGTAAAAGGAACTGTTTTAGCAGCAAATATGCGGTCTCAGTTAATGGATGGGGCACAGGGGCGTAGTGAGACTACTACTATAGATAAATTTGTTTCGAATCATATTGAGGCTATTATGGGGGCCGAAAAACAATTGACTCATATTATCTCTGGAGGGGCTCGAAAAGGATCACGAGATTTTGATAGTTATGAAGGGCAAAGGCAGCGTATTATGGCAAATATTGCGGGTAATGTAATGGGTTTGTTAGATCAGGGGATTACTAAAGAAGATGATGACTCTTCTGGTAAGTTGGCAGCTGGTTATTTGTTACAATATGTTGGACATAAGCAAGGTGAGTTTGATAAAGGGAAGTTAGATAAAGGGAAGCAAGTTTTAAAAGAAGTCTTGGATATGGTGCATGATAAAGATCCTAGGTTGTTTGAGAAGATTGCTCATCAAATGGGGAAATTAGTGGCATCTGACTCACACAATCAGTTTTCTATGGATTCTAAAGCTTTTAAATCGGTTATTGATCCTATTCGAACGGGTGCTAGTAAAAAAGACGCACAGTATAATTTTGGGTATCAACCCGGTCATTCGACTGTTAAATTTGATTATCGTCGGGAAACAGGGGCAGTTGATTCTAATTTTTATGTTTTGCAATCCTTCTTAGGATCTTCTTTATCTGATTTTCAGTCAAGTCCTAGTATTGCTGTAGGTCATAGTGGGGCTAAGGGGTTTGGTAAAATTGATGATTTGTTAGATCTTTATAATGATCCAACTAAACCAGAAAATAAAAAAATGTTAGCTGATCCTGTATTAAAGCATATGGTAGATGAAGCTCTTATAAAACGAGAAGAGTTTAGATTTTTAAGGGATGGATTAGGTGATTTATCATCCTTAACCCAATCATTATCTCAGCGGATTGCTGATGAGATGAAAGAATTTTCTGGCCAGGATTTGGTAGATCCTAATTATGCATTTCAGGTTACTCAATCTCAAGGTGCAGATGCTTTGTACCAACTCATACAAGAGGTTAAAGAAGCACAAGGTGTCAAACTTGCTGATGATAAAAAACAACAGTTAAAACATGTTATCTTGGAGTCTTTACAAACGTCATCAGGATCCTTAAAGGATACGATCAAACGATTAAAGCCTGATGATATACAGGATGTAGGGCAGGCTGTGATGGATCAATTAGAGGATATCCTTACTAAGGAGGAAGCCTTGTTAATAGCTCCTGCTTTATCAGTGGATACATTTTCAGCTTCTCAAGATACTATTGCTGTCAAGAGTAAGGGAAAACTACCCTCTATTCTTGATAAGCAGGGTGGTATTAATAAACACTTAACTGAGTATTTGGTTATGATTGATTCGCTGGATAGTTCTATTGCTAATGATTTATTAACTACACCTGGAGCACCTAGTGCTACAGGGCAGCATTCTCTTTTAGATAGAATTATAGATGATTTAGCAGCGGCGAGTTTTATCAAAAATGCAGAAACGGAATCATTAATTGCTACTATTTTGGTAAAACTTGCTGAAAAAGTAAAGGGGGAGGCTAAAGTTGATCAACGAGGTTTAGATCGTATTAAGGATGTAACGGAAAGGTTTCAGACAAGGGTTCAAGAAAAAGAAAACGATATGAGTGTCGAAAGAGAAGAAAAGGCTCAGGATGTGGTAGATCGAATACAGCAACGGCTTGGTGACTTAACGATAGAAAAGCATGAAGAGACTATCGATAAAGTAAAAGAAGGATTTATGTTTGGTTCATTAGGAATGCCAACGGCACATAGTCATTCGATGAGAGTTTCTGCAGATATATTAGACACACATCAATCATCTAAAATCTCTGGGGTTGAAAAAGGTCAAGGGTTTGCGGCTTCTTTGTTAGCCGGAGATACCGACAAAGCCCGTCATTTTTTAGCTACTGTTGCGCTTGAACATATAGAAGATACTACAGCTCCTGAATCAGGCTCTCGATCTAATCGTATTGATCATTTTGTGGATACATTTACGTCAATGATTAAGAAAGGTCTTGCATCGGTTTCTAAAGACGATGTGCCTAATTTTCAAGCAATGTTATCGATGATTCAAGACATGATTAAGAATCCTGATGAGATGTTACAAGGATCGTTACAAGAGATTACTGGAGCTCGAGTTGTCGACTTTGATTCTCCAAATTGGATACAAGAAAAGATTACGGGATTGGATAGTGACATTGGACACCTGCATGCAGAGATTCATGCATCGTTTGGGGCTGATCAAACAGCGTTAATTAAAACGTTAAATCAAAAACAAGCTTTAAGGGGATTATTACAGTTACACCAACAAGCACAAGATTTAGTGTTGTTGTCAGCTACTGTAGAAGTAGAAGGTGCTAATTTAAGTACAGATGATAATATATTGCAGACTCATGTTGCAAAGTTTAAGGATAATGAAGTAAATTTTAAGACTTATTTAAGAGAACCTGGCAACTTGGATAAGGTTCGTCAAGCAATTCAGGGTGCTAAACAGACAACGTTATCATTTGCTGATACAAAAGAGTTTTTAAGTATGGTTAATGAGGTGTTGTTAGAAACAACAAAAAACAAACCTAACCCTTTAGGTAAAATCACGGAGCAGTTACAGCAGATTGATACAAAAATTAGTGAGGGAGTTCCTATAGAGGGTGGCGGTGTTAAAGTAGCCTCGATTCAGCAATCTTTAGAACAAATTGCTATCGAATTAATTTCATTAAATGTGGTTCATAATTTAGAAAGTCGCGACGCTATTGATTCTGATTTATTTAAAAAGGCCACCTCTATTCCAGATCCAAATAATCAATTAGCCTTTTTACGGGTTCAGCTTAATATTCTTAAGACGATACAAAATCAACCTGGGTTTAGTCAATTAAGCATACCAGGCACGTTAGAGGCTAACATGGCTAAGACGACTATGTTTAACTCTGAATCTGACAAGGTTTACAGCACAGATATGGATCAAGCCATTGATGCGTTGAAAGAAAAGCATCCTCCTGGGAAAGCTGCAGACGTTACATTGTGTGATCCAGGTAACTTTGACTCCTTTGACGATTTATATGACCTTTACAGACAACTGGAGCATTTTGATGATTCTTATTTAGAAGACAAGGGTATTGATAAACAATACGTACGAGATAGATTGATAGCGCTTGCCCGTTTAGCCCCCGATAATAAGACTGCTCAATTATTTTTAATGGATCAAGATAAGATATCGCTAGATGATTTTGAGTCCATAAAAAAGAAAGCAAACACGTTTCATGATCATGCTCTTATCAAAACAGTTCAAACTCGTTTAGACTCTAAAGCCTTTAAAGATGACCCGGTGCAACATATCGACAAGCTTTTAACGTCATTAGACCAAGATGATGACGTTTATTCAAAGTGTTTTGACCCAGCTAATTTAAATCGCATTTTAGCTGATGATAAAGGGGATGAAAAGCTAACAACATTATTATTAAAAATTCAGAACCCAGCTGAGAGAAGAAAGGTGCTAAAAGATAATTTGTATGACTCTATTCCTAAGGCGGATACAGATGCATTAAGTCGTGGTCAGACATTAAAACGGTTAAATTTTTTACTAAATCATCAAGATTTATTATCCTCGATAGGGGTTTCTAAAGATGAATTTTTAATGAAAGCGTTTCAAACTAGGTTAGGTTTAGACAAACCTGAATCTAAGGAGAAAATGATTGGGGATCACTTAGCTAATATCTTTAAAGCAGAGTCGGTTCCAGATGGTGTTGATCGAGAAATTTTAAAGTTGTATTTGGAGTTAGAACCGAAAACAGAACGAAAGTTTATACGATCTAATAATCTTCTCTTGTTTGAAAACGTGATGGATGATTATATGGCGGTTCAAAAAGAGAAACGAAAAACAAATGAATTTGATGAAAAAGCTTGTACAAAAATGGCTAATATTATTAATGATTTTATGAAAGCATTTCCACATCTTAATCATGATCCAGATCATTCTAAATATTTAACTAAATTTTCTAAATTAATTGAATATGATTTTCGTCGTAATCAAGGGGCGTTGTTTCGTAAGTGTTTTAGTTCAGAGTATCAGGGGATTGAAACAAATAAATTATTAAAATTTGCAGTTTTAAAGTCTATGTATAGCTTAGATCATCGTGCGGCTGTTAAAGATGCATTGCTTGAGTCAACACGCATTATGAGTTTAGAAGATCCTTCTAATAAAGACTATTTTTCTTTTTATGAAACTTTAATTAATGATTTATCTCGATTTGGACGCAATGAGTTTTCAAATGCTTTTTTTAAAAAACAGCACTCTTCTTTGCCTTGGGGAGCTTCTGTAGGAAGATCGGTGATGGGTCTAGGCAATGATATCGATGATATGCGATCTGTTTTAGCATCACCTCCGGGTCATGTTGTTATTAGTCCTGACATGTTTAATACAATTTTTAAAGGGGATGAGGCTAAGAGCACTGGTATGTATCAACGGTGTAAAAGACGAGGGTTTTTAACTAAAGAAGGACGTATGACTCCAAAAATGATGATGTTACTTAATGATAAGAAAAAATTTGCAGATAATTTTGCTTATGGGGATATTACATCAGAATCAAGTATCGCTTTGGTAGACAAATCTGTTCATGATGCAAAAAAGGCTGTTATAGGAGCGGATCAGTTAAAACACGATGCTGGACAGATTTATGATTATTTAAAACCGTTTGCTAGAAATTCTTATGGGAAAGTATCAGACAATAAGATAATAGCAAATAAAGATTATCAGCAAAAAGGGTATCTTGATCCAAAGGGATGGGCTAATCGGTCTAAGCAGCATTATGAATTGTTAATCTCATGTTTTGATGTTGATCCTAATTCTATTGATTTAAAGATATTGCAAGAGAGTATCGTTAGTGGTGATTTGAAAAAAGCGGCAACTACTTTAAAAAAATTCGATGCAGATAATTTATTAGCTAATTTTGGTGTTATTGATGAACAAGGGTTTTTAATGCCTAAGTTTCAAGGAAAAACTAAGTCAGAAGTAGAAGATGAACTTAAAGTCATCTTTGAGTTGGGTGATGGCATTTTTGAGTTGGGTGATGACATTGTTGAAAGTATTATTGCTCAAAACACTACTATACGTGATCGTTTTGGAAGATTGCCCATTAATGTTCAACAGTTACAAGAGGTTTTAGCTGAGTATATGGAGTGGCAATCTAAAGGTGTTACTCAACCTGACCAACTAGTTTTTAATAGCGCCTATGAGAATGAACAACAAATTTTTAGATGTCTTTTTAAAGATGCTGTTGATCAGGATATAGTCTTAAAGACGCCTAGCATCGGAGTTAGTCATGTTAAATCAGGTTTAGATGATGATGATAGATTAGCTGATAGGATACTGGCGGCTTTAAAACAAGAAAATTGTATTATTGGTGGACACATTCAGTGTTTGGATCCAAAACGTTTAGTAAAAAATTATAATCTTACTGCTGATAGTGCTAAAGAAAAACGTATTGTCGATTTCATTAATTCTCAAAACTCTTATAAAGAAGCGGTTGATTTATTAATGCGTGATATACAATCGTCTAATGGTATGGCTTTAACGGATACAAAAAAAGCAAAAGATATCGAAACTTTAGGGGCTATGTATACAAAATCTCAGGATAAAGATGTTCCTACTCAACTTGGAAAAGGATATGATGATCATTATTTTGTTGCTAATAAATTAAATAAAGCTGAAAACTATACCTTAAAGTTAGGTGTTATTAATGAATTGGGTAAGGTGGAAATTCCAGATAATTCTAAAGAAAATTATCATTATTGGGTAACCCAAAAACTAGGACCAGATCGTATTTCGGAGTTGTTATTAGATCCAGATTTAACACATCAAGGGCGAGACTTTTTATTAAAACAGTATTTATTTGATACCTCAGGGACGAATC
>PBBX01000035.1 GCA_002716725.1 bacterium
AAATATCACCAGCCCCATTGGTATCAATAGCTTTAACGGGTTTGCCTGGGACAACATGTTTTTGAGATCCATCATACATCACGGCCCCATCTTTTCCTCGTGTAATCACAAAGGTATCTGCATATGTTAATAAATGTGTTTCAGCTTCTTGCAGAGAATGCGTTTTGGTAAAAGCCAAAGCTTCGGCTTCATTACAAAAGATAAGATCCATTTTGGGTTCACAAAGTTGAACAAAGGCATCATAAAAATGAGTCACAATCCCAGGATCTGATAATGATAAAGCACGTTGGGTCTGTGCCTGTTTAGCATACTGAGACGCTAATAAGGTTGTTTTAAAATTATCAGGATTAGTAACCATATACCCTTCTAAATACATGATCTTAGATTGAGCAATAATAGATTCAGAGATAAATGATTCTGTCATATGCGCACTGATACCTAGGTAAGTACTCATAGTGCGTTGAGAATCTGGGGTAACTAAGACGACACAACTACCAGTTGGTAACTCATCATGATCATGGCTGTCTAAGTGATGTGACTCAACACCAAAGTCAGTTAAATTATTTCGATATGTAGAACCGGTATTATCACTAGCAACACGATATAGTTGAATGCAAGATGATCCAAAACTAGAAGAGGCTACCAAACTATTGGTTGCAGATCCGCCACAACTTGAAATAAAAGGAAATTGTTTGTCTGCTAAAAAATCAAGTAAGGTATTTTGCTCATCAAGTGTTGCTAATGTCATTTGGCCATGGGTTAAGCCTAGTGTGTCTAATATTTCAAAGGGGATTTTGTATTGTTGGTCAACTAAAGCATTTCCTATACCACAAATATCATAGGGTTTTGTCATAATAGCTCCTTGATAACATGAAAATCTCTATCAGAAAGATACATGCCGTTAGATCGTAATGCAACGGTTTCATCGCGTTTCCAGGATCGTTCACAGCGAGGTTCTTCTCGAAGATCTATAATGCTAATCGTATCATTATCATGAAATTGAATACGAGAAACACCAAAAATATCAGCAAGTTGGCAAGTATCAGACTGAAATCTTTCTAAAGTCTGAGGAAGTATTAAGCCAGCATCTAAGGTATTATCAATACCTTTTTCTTTATACTCTTCCAATCGTTTTTGAGCATCGTGTCGAGCTATAAATAAATCATGCCAATCCTGTAAGGAAACATCAAACGTAATATCAAAAGAATCAGCTAATGCAATGCATAAGCTAGGATCTTGATAAAGCGATTGGTAGGCTTCATCGCTGGTATGAGGTAAAATCGGATAAATAAGGCGTAACAGTTTTTCAATAATAAGGTGGTAAGCAACTTGAATACGATATCGTTTTGCTGATTGTGGGGCATCACAATATAAGGTGTCTTTAGTAATAGCACAGTAAAAAGAAGATAGTAATTCGGTGCAACATTCATAAACAAGTTGATTGGCTTGTTTAAATTGAAAGCCTTGATAAGCATTACGAATAGCTTGTTCATACTCAAATAATTTACCCAGTACATAGGATTCAATAGAATGCTTAGGAAATAAGTTTTGAAAATCTGTTTGAATAGCATCCTGAGATAAAAGGGTATAACCAGATAGGTTGCTAAGTAAGAAACGAATCGTATTACGAATTTTTCGATAGGTTTCAGAAGCTGCATCAAAAAATGACATGTCTACCTTAATATCATTTTCATAGTTTAACGAGCTAACCCACCAACGGGTTACTTCAGCGCCATATTGTTTTAAAATATCGCTAACATCAAGAGTGTTACCCATCGATTTACTCATTTTTCGCCCCTCTTTATCAACGATAAAGCCATGGGTTAATAACTGTTTATAAGGAGCACGTTGATGAACCCCAAGGCAAGCAAGTAGCGATAAATGAAACCAACCACGATGCTGATCCGATCCTTCTAGATAAAGATCAATGGGTTGATTACCATGGTGTGTTTGCATGACAGCATGCCATGATGAGCCTGATTCAAACCAAACATCAAAAATATCATATAGCTTTTCAGCATTGTGTTTATCAAACGATGTTGGGCAATCAGGGTCTTGGCTTGGATCATAATCTGCTAACAACTCCTGAGCCGATTGTTTAAACCATGCATCAGAACCGTCTGCGTCAAATATAGAAGCAATGTGTTGAGTGGAATGTTGCGTCAGTAAAATAGTATCACCGGATTTAAATGCAGGAATGGGTAATCCCCATGATCGTTGCCGAGAAATACACCAATCAGGTCGCGATTCTAGCATGCCACGTAAACGATTTTGACCCCAGCTAGGCACAAACTCAATATCATGATCAATAGCAGCTAAGGCTAAATCTCGTAATGATTTTTGAGATGATTTCAACGGTGTATCAACCGAAATAAACCATTGTTCAGTTGCTCTAAAAATAACAGGCGTTTTAGAACGCCAATCATGTGGATACGAATGATTAAATTCATAAGCATAAAAAAGATTATGCGTTGATTTGAGTTTTTCAATAATAAGAGAGTTAGCATCCCAGATAGATTGGCCTGCTATCCAATCAGGAACAGTATTATCATAGGTGCCATCAGCTTGAACTGGACAATAAACCTCAATACCAGCCTGTAGACCGGCTAAATAATCATCGGTTCCATGACCAGGAGCGATATGCACAAGCCCAGTGCCATCATCAGCGGTGACAAAATCACCGGTAATAATAGGGTTAGTGAGATCCATAAAAGGATGATCGTAGGTTAAGCGAACTAATTGGTTAGCCGTAAGCGTTTGTTTGGTTGTATAGGTAAAAGAATATTTTTCTTGGATTAAAGCAAGGCAGTTAGTAGCGATAATATAATGATGCTTATCAATTAAAACAAGAGAGTATTCTAGGCGATCATGGATGGCAATAGCTCGGTTAGCAGGTAATGTCCAGGGTGTTGTGGTCCAAATTAAAAAAGAAACAGAGCTACAATCTATTCCTAAGATTTCCTGATTAGCCTTGGTATTACTAACAAGGAACGAGGTATAGATGGATGTGTCCGTCTTATCATAATACTCAAGTTCAGCATCAGCTAAGGCGGTTTGGTTGGCAATAGACCAATGAACCGGTTTAAGTTGACGATACACAATACCTTCAGCAATCAAGTTAGAAAAGACCGTCATAGTGGCTGATTCAAAGGATTTGCTCATCGTTAAGTAAGGTTTGTCATAATCAGCAAGGGTGAGTAAGGACTGCATTTGATTAGATTGTAATTTGATATGCTTTTTAGCAAATGCGCAACATTCATTACGAATAGCCATTTTTTGATGATCAAGCGGTAAATCGATGATACGTTGAATTTTGCCTGATTCAGTAAGCGATTCCATAACCTTATGTTCGATAGGAAGACCATGACAATCCCAGCCTGGAGTATAAGAGCATAAGTTGCCAATCGTATGTTGACTGCGAACTACAAAGTCTTTTAGAACTTTGTTAAGCAGATGCCCGAGGTGGATATTACCGTTAGCATAAGGAGGCCCATCATGAAAGATAAACGAAGGATTATCACTTAATTTTTCAAGAAGCTGTTGATAAAGATTAGTTTTTTTCCAGCGTTTAATCGATTGTGGTTCATTTTGAGCTAAATTAGCTCGCATCGGAAACGATGTTTTGGGAAGATTAACAGTTTTTTGTAAATTGAGTTTTTTATCTTGGTTAGTGCTCATAGTTTCTATCCTTTAAAGAAGGTTTAACGGTATCATGATAGCTATGATTTTGAAAGATTTCAAAGATAGTGTGGGACTCACACATAAAAATAGAGGTGTGGTTTTAGTAATGTTTGATTTTTCTTAAATAAGGGAAATAAAAGAACAAGAAGATATAGGAGGATAGGCTATGAGTGCAAGTGCTAATACATCATCATCTGTTGAGTTTAGAGCAGACGATTCTCGGGATGCCAAAAATAAAGTTATGTTAGACATAAAGGAAGCCTATTTAAAGACACAAGCTAATCAGTCGCTAGGAAAGGGCTGGGAAATATTGCCGGATGAAGTTTCTGAAGTATCACTAAGAGTAAAAGCAGCCTTACGAACGATTTGTAATAGAACCAATGTTTTGGATGTGTCAGGGACTTTTATAGGGTTAAAAGCATATGCTGATAGAGATGATTCAGAACTTGATGCAGAAGATAGAGAATTATTAAAGACAATTAAACCTGCGATAGAAAATTTTGAAGTAGCCGTTGATCATTTATACAATTTAACAATCGACAATTTTGATGATGAAATCAAAGCGTTTCGTGCTAGTGCACGTCTCATGGAAAAAATAAGTAATATTTTATTTCGAGATTAATACTAAATTACTGTTTAACAAACGCATGTTTAGTTAAGATATCAGCAACCGATTCTCCGTCAATATAAACGTTTGCAAGATATCGACCATATTTACCTTGTTTATCTTGAATGGTTTCTAAGACAACGTTTTTACCTTCTAGTCGTTCTTGTAAAAGTTTCTTAGCAGCTAATCCTTTTTCTTTTTCTGCTGGCGTTGTACCGCGCCTAAGCGATGTTTCGTAAGCATCAATGCCATATAAACGGATTCGTTGAAAGCTAGTAACAGAGAATCCTAGATCAATGGTTACATCAAATGTATCCCCATCAATAACGTTGTGAACAAACGCATTATAAATGTAAGTATTTTTAAGTGTCATACTATATCTCAGGCTCCTTAATAGTGAAGATTTCTCTATATTATATAGGATGCTAAGTAAATTGAGTAATGATAATAATCCTGTTGTATAAAACGATTTTAATGTAATATTTTTACATATTTTATTATTATTTTTAGGAGAAGTTTTTTACGAGACTAATGCCACTATTAGTAGCAGGAGCAGCAGCATTAACAGCAACGGCATTAGTACCTGGTGCTATGTCTACAAGAAAAAATACCGGTGTATGCTCCCCTATTAGGTTAGGAAGTGAAGCTGCTAAAGGAGTTGAGGGTGTAAGATGGCCAGACAGTACGTATCAATGTTCTTTGAATGATGGATCGAAAAGTGTAATAGAAATGAATAAGACACTAAATGCTTTAAAAGAAAGAGATTTTAATCAAAGAAGGGGTGCAATAGACAGCTTAAGTAGACAAGGCTTTGAGATGATAAAATGCTGTGATCAAGGTCAATTAAAGGCACTAACTAGTAACATATATACTACAATTAAAGAACTATCAACAAGTTTACCTGGAAATTATCCATTAAAAAGCTTGGGTCCTGAAGCTATACATTATTTAAAACCCCTATTAATAAACATAATAAAATCAGATCCAAGTTTAGCAGACGAGGTTATAAAATTCTTAGATACACAAATAGAAATAAATAAATATAGTAGTACAACAACAGATAAAACCATGTACAAAGGTCTAAATCATCAATTAACGGATATTGTAAATGGATTGAATAAAATTAAGTTAGTATAATGATGTTAACTAAGAATTTTGAAGTAATTTATAGCAGTATTACTTCGAAAAAAGATTTCTTTTAAAAACATATTGTTTTTCTAAAAAAGAATAAAACAAAGCTAAAATGACAATAACATAAAGTGTTTCAAGATACAGTTTTATATGAATAATATAAGCATTAATAGTTATCATATAAAACAAAGTTATCCCATTGATCTTGCTCTGTTGCTTGTACATAGGTAAGGATATCCTTATCTACGATATAAGACTCTATCGATGATGGATGTGAATTCATGATTAAGCTCCCTTTTTTTGAATTATTTTTTTTGGAATATCTACTATTACCAAAACAAAAAAATAATAAAACATCGATAAATATTGATATATTATTTAAAGGGGTAAATCATTGTGTCGTATTTAACAATAAATAGTCTTAATACTATATGCATACCATTATTTAATACAGGAAATAGGTCCGTTAAGAATAGATCGAATTGAATTAAAATCATGATAACTGGCAAGGCAACGATCTGTATAATGGCCTTTTATGCAATCCAGAATATCAGAGTAGGATCGAATAATAATAACGGGTAGTGATAGAAATTGAGTTTTGATCACTTTGTGAATTTGAAGAGGATCTAAAAACGAGATATGACTGGTAATAAAAATTGCATGGAGTTGTTTTCCAAAAATACTAATAGAAGCAATCCCTTCTTCACAATGTTGATGGTGAACCCAGCGAGTGTGGGGCAATGTTTCTGTAAGAAAACTAAGATTACATGATTCTTTAGTAATAAGGAATATATTTTTCATTTAAAAATATTATATAAAAAAAATATATAAAATTAAATATCTAAAATTAAAATGTTAATTATTTTATAATGTTGATATACTTTAAATCAATGAAATTAAATGATTATTTAAAATACCATAGAAAAAAACAAAAACTAACATTAGTTCAGTTAGCAAACAAGGCATCCATATCATACGGAATGCTATATCGTTTAGAAGAGGGGAGTATTAAGCAACCAAAACCACATTTACTAAAACAGGTTTCAGATGCTTTGAGTCTCAATTATGAAAATCTATTAATAAAATATGGATACATAACACAGGATTTAAATAATAAAAAAGAGGTGCTTATTAAAGAAAAAGATGTTTTTTTATTATCTAAATTTATAAATAAAAACAAGAAAATAATAGGGACGATATCATGTGCATGGCAATCGAATGGTCATGAAATCGTTCAGGCAGATACCGATGAGTTAATGCCAATATGTAAAAAAGGAGATTTTTTAGAACTAAAAAGAGTAACAAAAATTAGGGACAATGATCTTTATTTAGCTAAGCAAGTGAATGAGGGCGTTACTATGTTAATTGGAAAAAAGCGGGGAGAAGATATTGTTTTAGTAAACTATCCAAGAACGTTTAACGAGGCTAATCAATCAGATTTAGAGCTCTATAAATTAGTCTGTAGATATAGTGATAAAACAATGTTTACGAAAGTAAAAACATAACAGAATCAGTAAACAGATAAAGACTTAATCATAAGTTTTTGTGAATTCTAAGGTAGTAGGCCCCTTTAAAATTTGTGATAGTGTTGAAATACCTATCGGTTGAATCAGTCTATCTTGACCTAAAAATGATGTGCAAAGAATAAAGTTGCCACAACATTTCATTTCAATAGAAGCAAATGGTATATTTCGATGCATTAAGTGGTAAATTCCTTGTCTGGTACTATCAACATTAATGGGATGTAAATAGAGTTCTTTGGATCTGCCAATAGCCCCTAATTTTGAAGCAATAAAGTTTAAACTTTTGCCAAATAAATAATCTTTCAAAGGATTTTTCATTAAATGACGTGTGCCATGATGAATTAATGCTATAAAATTATTGAAGGGATCTGATTTCGGAAATATTAATAATGAATTCCAAGGCTGAGATATAGGGATGCAATAACGACTAAACCCAAAATCCTTTACCCAAATAGTAGACTTGATTTTATGCTCAGAACGTCTATCAAAGCTAATAACAGATTGTGATGGATGCAAGCAAATAATGCCCTTGGTACCACATAAATCAGTTAAACTTAATAACACATAAGGGCCATCTGGTTCATGAACACAAATTGATTTTAAAATAGTATTATTATGTGATCTTAAGATCATATCCTTTTTACAACAATGATAATCATACATAGAATTATTTTTTTTAGGCGATACTTGGCAGGATCGTACATCATCTTTCAGAATAGATTTAATTTGATCTAAATAGGTTATAGAATGAGAAAGGTTAGGATCTAAAGCGTTTTCAAATTTTTCAATAATGTCATCTGAGCTTGAAACAGGCATATCACTTCCATTTATAAATATGTCATTCATAGTGCTTACTAAATCATCAAAATCGTGGGTTTCTTTAGATGAAAAAGAGTTTAAAAAATGAGAAAATGTAGTTAAAAAATCAGATTGAAAACATAAATCAGGAAATTGTTGATTAATAAAATCAAGGGACTTTAAATACTCTAAAGAGGGAGTAGATACTTGATTGTCTTTATGTTTCAAAGGCTGAGATACATTAGATCGAATCTGAGAAAAATAAAGGGTATGACGAATTTTTTGAATCAAGGTAGTGGGGTTAAATGGTTTAGTAATATATTCAAATGCACCTTCTTTCATATAAATAAGTAGTGAATCATAATCTTTATAAACCGTGAGGAGTATAATGGGGATAGTTGAATTTAAAGATCGTAAGTCTTGTATGATTAAGGGGCCATGAGTATCTGATAAACTTAGATCTAAAATAATAAGATCAAAAGATTGTTTTGTAAGTAAATAATGAGCTTGTTGAGCAGTGTAAGCTGGGCAGGCTGACATAGCGTGTTTTTCTAGCCATGTACATAAATTTGAATTTAATAGCTGATTATCAACGATAAGTAGTATCCATGTGCGTAACTGGCACGTTTGGATAGCTGTTGTTTTAGATTGTAAGATAGTATGAGTGTGTGGATAAGATGCTTGTATATCTGCCAGTAAATTTTTATAAGTAATATAAAGATCCACATCCAAAACATGATCAAGTCGTTTTTTTAATAAATCTTTATAAGAGCATTTTTCTAAAAAAATATCATGAATATCTAAATCGATAATAGCATCATGAATAGAGATATTATGAATAGAAAAGATACCTAATTTAGCAATTTCTGTAAAAATATCAATAGCATAATCTTGTGATAATAAGATAAATTCAGGTAATACATAATTCAGCTTAATGGATTGAATGACTTGGTAATCAGCCATGCTAAATTGAGCACAATAAATAATAATTTTAATAGAATCTTTGTGTTTTTTAAGGCTAGAAAATAAATAAGATTGAGACGTACAATAAAGCATTGAATACGATTTCTCAATAAACTCAGTTCTATTAAAAAATAGGGATTCTTGATCAAAAATGATAATCGTAGGGTTGTTTGGCATGATAGTGATTTTATATAAATTTTATAGAAATTATTATAAAAACAAATATAAATCAATATTATTTTTAAAATGGATGACGTCATGGCCCATTGAAGAATTGAATGATTAAGAATGTAATTAAGCATAAATATATATAAATTATGTGGGGAAATTTTTGATGATTATGATAGTGTATATCATTTTTTAAAAAGCTGTTTTAGGAAGTAATGACAAGTTTTACATGACATTATTCGTATATATTAATGTGAAAGGTGGTCAACGATATCTTTAAGATATAAATGAGGTGGGGAATAATCTTGATTTTTCTATTTTTTAATATAGGTACTTTAATGGCTACAGATACCAGTGTGTATTACAACGATATTGCTACTAAAAGCAAGGTATGGAGTATAGCTTTATAAGATAAAACGTAAAATAAAAAAAAAGGTTTAAGAATTTGAATTTAGGAGAATATACATAAAGATGAGCAAAAAAACGAGATTTATATGGATCATTAACATAATAGCAATGCTGTTATTATGTAAACTAGCCATAGCAGATGAGATTGATGTAAATGTTACTATACTCCACAATGCAGCAACCTATCAGATGAGTGAATTACATGAAGCGGTAATGGATGGGAGTGCCGGATGGGTTATCCAAAACATAGCATCATTAACGCTTACCAATACAACAAACACAACAAAGCATGTGAAAATACGAGTAAAATTATATGCTGATAAAATTGATCCCTCAAAGCCATTAGTCGATTACACAACAAATTACAGTAATATTCCCATTATAGTTGAGCCAGGACAAACCATAACTATAGATACAAACAACCCTGATTATGTAACAGGAGGAACGCTAAGAAGTGATAAATCTGAAATAAGAAATAAAGTAAGAAATGCGTTTGGCGATAACCCATTAAATTATTCGGGATGGGTTCCAGAAGATAGGTATCGATATGAAATTTTAGTATTTGATAAAGATAATAACGAAGTATTTGAAGGAGATGCTTTAGGAAGAGCTTCAGACAGTATATTTATTCCTCAACACTCAAAAAATATTACAGTGTTACAGCCTATAGATGATGAGGTTGTTGCCGTGAGACCAAAGTTTTCTTGGGAATCATTAGACGTAAGAGTGGGTGCTGAGATTAGATATAACGTTCAATTATATGAAATTGATGACTTTGGCGATACAAACTATCAAACGAAACTGTGGGATGTATGGGTTGATGGCGATACTACAGAAATAGAGTATAGTGGTTCTACAGACTTCAAATTAGGACAAGTATATGCCTTATTTATAAATGCCTCTGATAAGGTAGGCAGCTTGACTTTCAGCTCTCCAAAAGAATTTCGCTATGGATTTATAGAACCCCCTGAGATAATTAACGGTGACCAAACGATAGATTCAATGCCTATTATGCTTACTTGGACAGCCTTGGATATCAATAATCTATTTAGAGTCATTATCAGCGAAGATCGTGAAGGAAATAGGGTAATATTAGAAGATGAAATTTCTAATACATCGCAGTATATTTTAGAAGACAAAGAGCATATTCAACCAGGAAAAACATATTATTGGCATGTTGAGTTAGTCGTAGAAGATAGTGGAAATACGGTCAAGAGTGGTAGTAGGGGATCCTTTATAGTAGAACAAAAAATTGATGTGATTTCACCCGTACAAGATGAGTTAATACAAGATGAAGAATTTATAACATTTTTTTGGGAAGGAAGCCCACGTAGTCAGTATGTTTTAAAGATTTCATATTCTAAAGGAATGGAGCAGTATAAACGATATATTGTGGATGGGACAACTCAAACATTAAGTTTAAAAGAGTTGGGATTAAAACGAGACATGATCCATTATTGGACGATTAGAGAGCGTGATGAATTTGGAAACCAATGGGGAAAAGAACCTAGTCCAGGATCTTTTATCTTGCCAAAATTAGATGCTTCAGCAGTTTTTTATCCCAAAAATGACATTGTATATGATGACGTTACATTTTCATTTAGTGTACTAAGTTGGGCAGATTATTATCGTATTGATATCTATGATAGGGATAAAACCGTTGTATATAGCAATGAAACAGATCAAGGCTATTTAAAATTAAATTTAATGGAAATTATAGAGTTAAAACGAGGAGAAAAATACTCATGGTCAGTAACCGCTATTTCTGATGAGTGGAACGAATCGATTGTCTCTGATTTTGGAAAATTTAGATTTGAACCAATGTATAAAACAAACAGTATAGATAATGAGAAATTAGCAGGATTTGAAGAGCTTGATAAAGAAAAGGGGGGTAATTTAGATAAAGATCTAGAGAAGGAAAAAGGAGCTAATATAAATAAGGATGTAGGTAACAAAAAAAATAATAAAGAAGACTTAGAAAAAAAGACTATCTATGAAATTAAATTAGTAGATAAACCTGAATTTTTAACCCCAGCAGCTGTAATTTCTTGGGAACCTATGAATGAAAAAAATATAACCTATGAACTTCATCTAAGTCATGATGTAGGATTTAAAGATGCTAAAATCATTGATTTAGTTGAACCTAGATATGCCTTTAAGCGTGTTGATGAATTTAAATCAGACTTATTTTATAAGATTTTAGTCTATGATGCAGATGAAAGGGTTATGACACAAACAAAGGTATATAAAATAAGTATTTCGGATATCGATGTTTTATATGAACCAATTTTGTTAGTAGTTCCCAAGGATAGATTAACAAAAAACAGTAAAAAGAAATTCTCATGGATACCAGAGTTAAAAGACGCTAAGTTAATCATTTCAACTAAAAAAAACTTGAGTAACTCAGAAGAGTTTCTGGTTTCAGGAGATAGCATAGATTTTGATGAGATTAAGTATAATTTTAAATTAGGGGTAACCTATTATTGGACCGTAGTAAAACAAAATCATAACAGTAATATGATCAATAGTTTTACGATAGTTCCAGGAGCGCTTAGCCTGATACAACCATTAAGAAAAATCATAAATAATAACAAGGTTATCTTTCAGTGGGTAGGTGATACAAATTATTCATACAAATTAATATTATCTAAAGATAAACTTTTTAAGAAAGGTGTTGATGAAATTTTAACAGATGAATTAGAAATTCGATATGAGCTAAAAGAGCTTGGAAAATTTTATTGGAAAATACAGCAAATAGATAGTGATAATCACCTTATTCAAGAAACAGAGGTGATGTGGGTAGAACTAAAAGAGGATAGAGCTGCTATCGATTTTAATTTAAGAAAGAACTTAGAGTATTTTATAAAACAAAATTTAGATAATGACAATAAAATTAGAGTGGAAGACTGGAAACTAATAAAAGTTGAATCTATTAACAAAACTAACGTATCAGAAGATGATATTAACCATTTATTAGATAATAAATCAGATTTAATAAGGATTACACAATAATGAAAAAAATAATGGTTCTTTGTTTAGCATTATGTTTATTAACGGGGGCTATAGTCTCACAAGAAAAAAAAGAGCCTATTGCATCCGTTACAATGGCTTTTGGAGAAGTGTATATTAAAAATAGTGATAAAAAAAATTGGGAAATAACCAAAGTAGGAATGTATATTTATGAAGGCGATAAAATAAGAACAAAGGATACGGGTAAAGCCGAAGTTATGTTTGTTAATGGATCCATTGTATTTATAGGTAATGATACAGAAATGGAGTTTTTAAATAAAGAAGATCAAACAAGTAATCAAAATTCGTTATTTTTATTTTTTGGATCTATCTGGAATAAAGTAACAGACGGATCAGATTATAATATTGAAAGTGTACATGCCTTAGCAACAGTTAGAGGGACTTATTTTAATGTTTCAATTAAAGATATTATGCAGGTATATGTAAAAGAAGGTAAAGTGGATGTTGAAAATCAATATGGAAAAGTTGAAGCAGAGGAAAATACACTCGTTAACGTTAGTAAGGAGGTAGCCCCTATCATAGAAGACATAAGCGAAGAAAGCTTTCCTGAAGAAATAACCTTTGATACGGATATTGTAATTGAAACAAATGTTATTACTCAGGTTTTTAAGCAAGAGTGGTATAAAATAACTGGAATTGTTAGAAATAAAGATGATAACACGTTATACACAGAGCCCTTAGAGATTATAGTAACAGCTTCAGATAATGTATGGTTTAAAAAACATAAGAAAATAAGAAAAGCAACGCAGTCATTGGTTATTGAACCAAAAAATGGGCGATTTCAGTTTCTGATGTTAGCAAAAGAAGATAATGAAAACTTTACAATCAGTTCTAGTAAAACAGTCTCTGAAACGCACTATATTATTGCCAATGATGAACCCTTAAAAAAAGATGTGTTAGTTGAATTTTGGAATGCAGAGGGCCAATTAAAACGTATCAAAACAACCTTTGAAAAACAACAATAATGCATGCAATGTCAAAACTAAATTTTTTTTTTTTTAATAGTAGGAATCATTGGTATAATTTCAGCTGAACTATTAGGGGTAGAGATTGAACATAACCCTCCTCGAGAATTTATAAACTCTGAACCGATTATATTAAGAGTCAAAATATTTGATTTGGCAGATTATGAAATAAAATGTTTTTATAAGTTTAATGATGCTGAAGAATATTCTGTGGTAGAGTTAGATAAAATTGGTAGAAGAATGTTTCGAACAGAAATTATGCCAAAAGAAAACTCAAATAATATTAAATATTATTTTTGGATATATAAAAACAATCAGTTTTTTCAGACATTGCCTAAAAGTAATGCTGTAGGTATCCCCTTTTCTATAATAAATACCCAAGAAGATTTAGATTATTTTAGCTTATTATCACCTTTAATATCACAAGAAAAATTGAAATATAAAAAAGAAATGATGTTTTTAGTAAAAAACAACTTTCCTAATGCAATACGATTTAAGTCAGCCCTATTAAATGATGATGAATCATTAAAAATTATTAATAAGAAAAAGGTTTTGATTAATTTACAATCAACATTTCCAATTAGACAAGGAACCAATAGATTAGAGATAAAGGGGATATTAGCAGATGGAACCGTTGTAAAACAAAACTTTGAATTTAAAACAGAAAAATTAAAAAAGAAGCGATTATTTAAAAAAATGCATGAAATTAAATTAAATAATAATTTTTATAATACAAATAAAAGTGAATATATTCAGAATGATTCTGAAATCTTATATTCTATTAAGCAAAATATTGAAACAAATTCGCTGTTTTTAGAATCATATGGACTCTATGATAATAGAGGAACTCAGTATACACAGCCTTACTCACGATATAAAATCAATGCCATTGATAAAAAGTTTAGATGGAAAATAAAAGGAGGCGATATTGAAGAAAACTTTTCGCCATTAACGATTAATGGGAGAAGAATTAGAGGCATATACACAGATATTGATTTACTAAAATTTATTAATAAAAAAGAGTCATTTTCAATGCGGTATATTATCGGTTTATCAAATAATGCCATTAATGTGAGCTCCCCAAACGTAACAATCCCTACCTATAAGCAAGAAATAAAGGGATATCAGTTAAAATATTCAACAATGAAGTTAAAAAGTTCAGTACAGTATTTTAAAATATATGATGATCCACAGTCATTAAATTCTGAATCAAAAGACTTAATAAGTCCGGTAGAAAACCATGTGATTGGAGCCTTTGTTCAAATAAGGCCAAGTCCGTTAAGTTATATTGAAAATGAATTTGTAGTAGCTGCGTATTATGCTGATAATGAAGCAAGCATAGTAAGTTTAGATGAATTAGAATTATCCCAATCATACAAAGATATCATTAATAAATATCTCCCAATAAAAACAAGTTTAACAGGAGGTTATAGCAATCGGTTTACGATACAACTGCCGTTATTGAGTAGAAAAAATATTTTAAAAGTGGGCCATGACATAACACATCCTAATTTTTATAATGAATTAAATTCATTTATTGAACCCGACAAACAAGAAATATCGTGTGAATTAACACAAAAGTTAATGAATAGAAAATTAATCATCAATTCAGCCTATGAGAATGAAAGAGATAATCTAACAAAGATATCATCGGATACATCAAATACAAATTCTTACAGATTAAATACATTATATAGAACAAAGTCATTGGGATCATTTAATGCAACAGGAATGCTAACAAGAAAAACAGAAGTAGTGACAACGAGTAATGAAGACTTAGATAACCAATTAAATTATGTGATGGTTAGTGTATCGGGAATCCCCTTAAAAGCAAGGGTTGGAAAAGTAAGAGCGAATATTTCCTATTCAATTAGCGATTATCTAGATTATATTGAAACAAATAATAATTCAACAAGTTTTACATTTAATTCAAGTATCAATACAAGTTATAATCAATACAGAGTATCGCTAGGCCTTTCACAATCAAAAACAACCAGTAATTTGTCAGGAACATCACGATATTTAACGGTATACACAAGGGTATCACGAAAGCTATCAAAACAATTAAAAATATCAACAAAACTAAAATTAACACTAGGAAAAAATGATGGAGAAAGTAGTAAACTAAATTCAAGAAAAGTATCAAATAGTTGGAATATTACCTATCATAAGAAGAAATTAACCTATTTTAAAGAAAGTTATACACAACTAGGCGCTGAGCTAATTTATATGAAAGATGATGAAAACCCAAGTCAAGAAACATCTAACTTTATAGAAGGCTATTTAAGTTTATCAATTATTAATAAATTTTAAATTAAGTATATTAAAAAAGAAAATAATGACTTAATGCTCTAGATTAACATGAGTCACTTCATAGATGGGATAGGTGTTTTCTTTACCTTTTACAGGGATTTCACCTAAAGGCTTAACATCACATATATCAGAGACCTGTTGATAGGTGGCATCTGAAATAATAAAGCGACATACATGCGTATCATTAGAAAAATCTCGAGTAATGCCTTCTAATCGAGCAGCATAGTTAACATCGTCACCAATAACTGTAAAATCTTTATGTTTACTAGACCCAATATTACCAACAATGACATGGCCGGTATTAATACCAATACCAATATCAAAAATAGGCTTACCCTCTTGTTCCCATTTAAGTTGCAATTGTTTTAAAATAAGAAGTTGTTCCCACGCACATTGAACGGCTAATTTAGCATGATTCGCTTGATCTAAAGGAGCACCCCAAATAGCCATAATTTCATCGCCAACATATTTATCAAGCGTCCCTTTCCATTTAAAAATACAGAGGGTCATGGCATCTAAGTAATCATTGAGTTGAGAAACAATGAGTTCAGGAGGATGATTTTCGGATAAGGATGTAAAGGATCGAATATCAGAAAAAAAGATTGTAATTTCTTTTTTTTCGCCACCCAAAGTCAGTGCTTTTGGAGACATAATAAGCTTATTAACAACTTCTGGAGAAACATATTGGCTAAAAATATTTCGGATATAGGTTTTTTCTTTTTCTTCAAAAATTAATTTAAAAATAAGCGAAGCAATAAACGAAAATAAAATACCTACGATAAACATAGCCCAAGGAATAAGAAGGTATGTATAATTAAATAATATGACGCAAAATAACGAGTAAGCAATAAGAATGCCTATGGTTAAAACAAAACTAACAAAGCCATGAGATCGCATCACGATAAAAATAATCAAAAAAGATAAAACCAGTAAAAAAAGATAGCTTAAAAAAGAACTTGCTTGAATAACATGGCTCTTTTGTAAAGAAGTAAGAATATTATAGGCATGAAGATCAACGCCCGGAATCAGTCCAAATGGCGTAAAATAAAGATCATTTAAACTAGGATCTGAGGAGCCAATTAAGACGATTTTATCTTTAAAAAGATCGGGGTATGGAGGACGATCTTCTAAAATTAAAAAAAAGGGAATGCGCTTAAAGCCTTTTGATAAACAAAAATTAATGTAATATGTTTTAGAATGGATAGCATGATTAGGATATGTGATTTTAGGATATTGTTTGCTATGTAATGACGTTATTAACGCATCAAAAGAAATAGGCGGAGGGGTTTGATTAGATGAGAGTGTTGTATAAGATTTTCGAATAATTCCATCTCTATCAAAAGGAAAGTTAACAAACCCAAAATGACTATGTTGAGAAAATAATGATATAGGCGTTGACCATAACTCAAGCTCATATTGCTCTCTTTTTTCAATATATTTTCGACTTGCAAGGACAACATTATCATATAAACTTAATGAGTTAGAAAAGGAGACATCTTCTTCATGATTTAAACTTTTAGCATCAAATAATACATCTACTCCAATAACCGATGCTCCATATTTATTAAGATTTTTAATAGCGGTTCCCCAATAACTTCGTGGCCAAGGCCATAATGCAAGTTTGCTAATAGATGAAGCATCAATGTCAACGATGATGATATCCTCTGATTGAATAGATGTTTGAGTAAATCGAAACCGTAGATCAATAAGTATATTTTCATATTTTGAAATAAAGTTATGAAACGACTGAAATTGAAATAGTATTGAAAATAAAAAAATGGTAACAATAAAAAAAATAATTATATTTTTATCAAGTAAATAAAATTTTTTATTGGTTTTGAACATAATTTATGACTATAATAAATTATCATGACTAAAAAACAACCAAAATTTTTATTTTATACCTTATGTTTTTTGTTAGTTATTTCACATAATGTATTTTCAAAAAATATTGTTAAAGTATGGGATTATGAGATTACTAATATTTATAGTAATTCTAAACTATCTAATAATTTTTCCCCGGTTTTGAATGGGGATACACTAGTTTTTGGGGACTTAAAAGGAGAAGTGAAAACATTAAATATCAAAACAAAAAAAGTTGAGAAAATAATAAAACTACCGATTGCTGTGGATAAATCACTAGAATTTAAAAGTAAAATCTTAAAAGATTTTGTAGTTTTTTCAGGGAAGCATTTAGTAAATGGGAAACATTATTATTGTTCTATCGATATAAAAAGTAAACGAATTAAAGGCGTTGTAGCACATAAAGATGAATTAATATCATTTGGTGAATTTGCTTTATTTGAAAAAAATAATAATTTTATTATTTTTAATCCTAAAGAAGGAAGAGGGGTGTACAGACAAAAAACAACATTTAGCATATTAAAATCAATTTATACACAAGATAACAATAGAAATATATTTCAATCTAGACAAAATGAGGTAATCGATATAACCATACCAAAATTTGCAGCTAGTTTAATTATGTCTCAACGATCTAAAAAGCAGGATATTTTAGAATTTAATACAATTGTAACAATAGAAAAGGATGTTATAGCCGATAATATTGATTCTGAAATATTATATTTTCATAGAGCAAACGGTTTAATAGGCTTATTAGATGTAAAAAAAAGAAAAATTTTATGGGAAAAAAAATATTTTAGTAAAGATACTAAAATTCAAGGCCCCTATATAAAAGGAAATACATTATTTTATTTAGTATCCTATTCTAGTAAAACAAAAGATAAAGAAAAGCTTGGAAAGATTATTGCATTAAACAAAAAGTCAGGGATGTCTT
Source organism: bacterium (assembly GCA_002716725.1). Classification (GTDB taxonomy): domain Bacteria; phylum Margulisbacteria; class Marinamargulisbacteria. Next base: position 18,385 of record PBBX01000035.1, read on the forward strand.
CTTGGATTTCTGACGACTTACCGTTTAATAACTTTGGGATTATTCATTTTGATAGATACATACTATCATCAGATTTATTAGGAAATATTTTGTTTTTAGATATAAAAAATGGTGCAATAAAAGAAAAGTTTGAGATTGGAAAAGGAATATCAAAACCCATTATTAGTGGCAGAAAAATGATTGTTATGACCAATTCCAAGATTATCATGCTTGAAAACAAACGAATAAGGTTTCGGATGAAGTTAATTGGAAGAAAAATTAAAAATTATTTTACTTAGAGTTTTTTAAAGAAGAAAGGCCAAACCCAATAATTATAAACACGACTGTTCCAAGTAACAAAGAAAAAATATCTTGATAATAAAAATTAAAGGTTAGTAAAAAGCCAAATGTACCATATAAAATTGCTGTTGAATGCTGATACATAGTTTTAACAATTGGAAAAAAACGTTTTATATAATCAATAAAATCAACCTCAATGATTTGGGAGGTACTAGATTCTACCAAATTTTCTTTCATAAAGGGTTTAAGAATCAAATCTTGAAAGAGAAATTCAAGACCTAAAATAACAATAAAAAACATAGCCGCAATACTAATAAATGAAAAAAAGTCAGAACTAATAAAAGAAAATCCAATAATGCCTCCAAAGATTGTGGCAAAAATACTAGTAGCAAAAACTTGCGGTGTTATAAATAATGAAAAGGATACATTAAGATCATCAATAGCTTTTAAATTACGTTTGAACGTACGTTTGTAAGTATGCTTATGATTACGTAATAAAAGCTCGATGCCAACTAGCATGATAATGAGCAGAAACGTAACACAAATTTTTTCAAGAAAATTAAAACTATCGAGAAATGAAATAGGCCATAGTAGTAACGGCATACCATATAGTAGAATGAATTTATCAGATAAATTAAATATTTCTTGATCTAAAACTTTCTTCATAATACAGTAAATACCCTCTAATAAAAGAAAATAAACACATTATTTAGTACAATAAGGCATTTTATGTTAAACTCATAAGCTTAAATAAAAAAACAAGACTATTATGGACCAAAAATTAATTAGAAATATAGCCATCATTGCTCATGTTGATCATGGAAAGACAACATTGGTAGATCAATTATTTAAGTCATCGGGTATGTATCGTGATAATCAAGATATTCAAGAGCGGCTTATGGATTCTATGGATTTAGAAAGAGAGCGTGGCATTACCATAAAATCCAAAAATGGAGCATGTCTGTATAATGACTATTTAATTAATATCATTGATACACCAGGGCATGCTGATTTTGGTGGAGAGGTTGAGCGTGTTTTAAAAATGGCAGATGGTGTCTTGTTTTTAGTCGATGCACAAGAAGGGCCCATGCCCCAATCACATTTTGTATTAAAAAAAGCCATTGCCCTTGATTTACCAATCATTGTTGTAGTCAATAAGGTTGATAAGGAGTATGCTCGAAGTGATTGGGCTATTGATCAAGTATTTGATTTAATGGTTCATTTAAATGCAACAGATGAGATGCTAGATTTTCCAATTTTATATGCATCAGCTAAAAATGGACTTTCAGGAACGAGCTTAGATACGCTTGAAGAATCTATGGAATCTATTTTTAAATATATTATCAGTAAAGTACCGGCACCCTCATGTGATGAAGCCTTACCGTTTAAATTATTAGTAAGCTCAATATCTTATTCACCTTTTATGGGAAGATTGGCAATTGGAAAGGTATCTCAAGGCATAATATCAATCAATCAAGAGGTTGTGATTAGTTCGGAAGAATGTGTGTCAGAAAAAATTAGGATAACCAAGATATACGGATTTAAATCAGATAGTTTTGACGAAATCGACAAAGCCTCAGCAGGAAATATTGTTGCTATAGCAGGCTTGGAATCGATTCGAGTTAATGAAACAATCACAGATCCATCAGACACAAAACCAATCAAAGGAATTACGGTTGATCCGCCCACCATTTCAATGCAGTTTATAGCAAATAATTCGCCATTTTCTGGTTTAGAAGGAGATTATGTCACATCAAGTCAGTTAAAAGAAAGACTATTTAAAGAAACATTAACAGATGTTGCCCTTCATGTTGATAATTTAGAAGCCGATAGTGGTTTCTCCGTTTCAGGAAGAGGAGAGCTGCACTTATCTATTTTAATTGAAAAGATGAGACGTGAAGGATATGAATTTCAAGTAGCGAGACCTAAGGTCATTTTAAAGAAAATAGAGGGGGTTTTATCAGAGCCATTTGAAGAAGTTACCATTCAAGTACCAGAAGATACAATGGGTGCCATTATAGAAAGTATGGGAAATCGAAAAGGGCATATGCAACATATGGATCAACAAGATGGAATGGTTACCTTAATATTTGAAATCCCAACAAGAGGTTTATTAGGCTATCAATCTGAATTTATGACTCAAACAAAAGGATTAGGATTGCTATTTAATAAATTTTTGGAGTATCGTAAGCATTCAGGGGATATTAGAGTAAGAAAGTGTGGGGTTCTTATTTCAAAAGAAACGTGTAAAAGTATTGCTTATGCACTGGATAATTTACAAGATCGAGGGAGCTTATTTATTGGTCCGGGAGTGGATGTTTATGAAGGACAAATCATTGGAGAAAATAGCCGTGAAGAGGATATGGTTGTCAATCCTTCAAAATCAAAAAAGTTAACCAATATGCGTGCCTCTGGTTCTGATGATAGTGTTATATTAACACCGCCACTAAAAATGAGTTTAGAGCAGTATTTAAGTTTTATAGATGATACTGAGTTAGTAGAGTGTACACCAAAATCGATTCGAGTTAGAAAAATTATTTTATCTGAAAGCGATCGTAAACGAAGTTAATAGGTAGTCATTTATAGCCAGCACTTAGGAGATTTAATAACCTCTAAAAGGTCTAGATGATGAATGGTTAATAAATCTTCATTATATGTCCATAAAACATGTTTAGGTAAAGACATAAAAATACTTTCAATACGGCCATTGGTCTGAAGTCCAAATTTAGTACCACGATCATGGAGTAAATTAAATTCTACATAACGACCACGACGATACTGTTGCCACTGCGTATGATCATGAGTAAATGGCGTGTTTTTATGAGCGTCAATAAAGGGTAAATATGACTCTAAAAAGGTGGATCCGCATGATTTAACTAAGTCTAGATAATGAGTTTGTGTGTTAGATTGTAAATAATCAAAAAATATACCACCAATACCACGATGTTCATTACGATGAGGAAGAAAAAAATAAGAATCACAAGCATCTTTAAAGTGTGGATAATAAGATCTATCAAGACAATCACAGGCTAATTTTAAGTATGAATGAAACTGAGTAATTAAAGTCGTATCTAAAAAATAAGGCGTTAGATCACACCCTCCTCCAAACCACCATATAGTAGTATCAGAAGATTGAATTTCAAAATAACGATAATTCATATGAACGGTAGGGATAAACGGATTTATAGGATGACACACTAAGCTAATACCTGTAGCAAAATAAGTAGCATGATCTAGATCAAACGTAGAGTGATTGAGTTGAGATAACAGGTTTAAAAACATAGCCTTTTCAGTATCTGACTGAAAGGAACCCTCAATAGATGAAATATTAATACCAGCCTTTTCAAATATAGAACCATCTTCAAAAATACAAGAAATACCCCCTCCCGAATGGTGAGGGCGAGTCCAAGTATCGCTAAAAAAAGCGTTTTTATTTTCAAAACTTAAAAAAGAATCACAAATAGTAGTTTGTAAATCACGAACAAAGTCCAGCATGCTATGGCCCATGTTACTAGGAGGTTTTGCTAAGCTCATAGGGCACATTATAAAAAGAATTTAAGTCCTAGGCTAGTTTATAGTGTTAAAAGATATAGAGCTGGAATAAAAAATAACAATGAAGAGGGTTGTGCAATACCTGCAATGTTTGGATCTTTAAATTTAAAGTCATAGCTTAATGAAAAATAAGAGATATGATCATATAAAATATAATCACTACGTTCGTAGGCATAATGAAATTCTAAAGTTAATAATCGAAGATCAAAGCCTAATGATACTCTCGTATGTTTTTGATTAGCATAGTCTAATAGGTGTCTATAGCCTGTATTAAACCTTAAAAAGGGCATAAAGCCAGGATTATACTGAAGTCCTAGAGACGGTAAGTAAGTATTATGGTGATATTTGATCTGTGGATAAAGAATGAAATCCTTAACAATAAACCTAAGCGATGAGCTAATTGAAAGAGGAATGAGTTCAGATCCACTATAAGAATCATCCGATAGATCTTTATAAGCAATGGATCCTTTATTAATATTTTGAATGAATGTTGAAAATGTAAAATATTTAAAAATTCTTAAAACTCCTAAATCAAACCCATAACCACTAGCTTCAATATTATGAAAAGAAAGTTTATATTTTGTATAATTTAAACCAATATGGAGACGTCTTGATAATTGGTGTTGATAGGATAACTTTGCAACTAAATTATTGTACGAAAATTGTTCTTTAACATAAAACTCATTTGTAGCATTATCAATAGCCGTAAAAGGAATATTATCAACACTAGCTGAATAATATCCAAGTCCAAAGTTTCCATATTTTGTACTTTTGCATAAGGATACATTAAAGTAATCAATGTCATTCATAATGGTTGTTTGAAACAAGCTTACGGAGTAGGATTTAATCCTATATAGCCCTGCAGGGTTAGAAAATATAGCATTGGCAGATCGGCTAGACCCTTCAATATTTCCCATAGCGATAGATTGAGCGGATGAGCCTATATCTGAAATTAACGAAAAGCTGCTAGCATAAATATGATAGGAAAAAAAGAATATAAAGATAATAATCAAAATATAAAAATAACGCATACACAACCTCATGGTTTAATAACAAATTTTCCTTTTCCCAATATCTCACCTTCAAAAAGAAGCAAATAAAGATAAACACCAGAAGACATAGTCGGGATAGGTTTATCAAATGTAGAGTCAGAAAAATCTATTTTTTGATAGTCTTTACCTAAAATTTTATCTTGAAATCTTCCTTCAAAAACGTGTAATCCTCGCATATCATAAATTTGAATTTCAAGAGAGTTTTCTTCAAGATCTTTAGAAAGTTGAAACCCAATTTGCACATGGTCATTCACTAGGCTAAACGGATTAGGATAAAATAAAAAATCTTTTATTGTTTCAAGAACAACATTCACAGGTGCTACATAGTTATTAATTTCAGAAGATGGAGAAAAAGGGTCTAATTGGGGATTGCCATAGGATAAATAAGTAATCGCTATCGGATTTGATAAATCAACATCATGATTAAAATAAGAGTTGGAATTAATGCCTTGATTATTTTGAGAATCAGACGTGTTTGAGGACTCTGAAGGCATACTGATTGTTAAGCCATATAAATTGCTAATAGAAAAAAAGCTAAAAGCACATACTAGTATGCTTAAAAATAAACGATTTGTAAGGAATAGTTTCATTCCTTTTCCTCCCCCTATTTATAACAAAAGTAAATATAGAGTGTTTCTAGCTAAAACAATGTATATAAACCTCTAATAATATATACCCAAAATAAGTAGAAATTAAACATTTTTAAGTACAGATTTATCACTCTTAAGAGTTTGTAAATCGATTAATTAATAAAGACTGATTTGGTAAGTTTGGGAATAAAACACTCCATTGTTTAGCTAAAGAAGGCGCTGTAATAAATCCTTTAGAGCTAAATCCACTAAAAATACCAATACGAGGAGAGTGATTTAAAAACCCCATACTAGGTTTATAATCTGAAAATGTACAGCGATGAGCGGTATGAATAGCTTGAATAGTTATATCGTTATAACCAAGAAATGACAAGGATGATAGCAAGTTATTGTAAGCAGATTGAGTAGGAGAGATAGTGGGATCAATACTATAAGTGGACCCAAATTTAAAATGATTATGATCAATAGGAATAAGCCATTTATCGTATTGAAGAATACGATTTTCAGCTTGATTTAAAGTAAGCGATAACATATCACCTTTCGAATTAATTAAAGGAAAGTCGTTAAATAATGACCATTCTGTTAAACATGAGCCTATACAAAAAATAGCAAAATTGGCTTTAATAGTATTACATTGAACAGCATGATCATGAATAATAAGATCTTTTTCGGTTAAGTCATGATAGCTTAAGATCTTTTTTTCAAGAAAATACTTAGAAAATAAGGATAATAATAACGCTGTATTAACAGAGTACGAATCATAAATGTCAACGCCAACATGAGTTGTTTTTCCCTGAACAGTAATGGACTGTAAGTGCTGGCCTAAATAATCTTTATAGGGTTCTAGCGTTCGCTTTTTTTTCCAAATGTTAAGTTGAGACTCATCAAGAATACGGTAAGTAGGAAATGAGCTTATGATAGGCGCATCAAAAAACGTATTTAAGGACTGATAAAATGACACAGCCTCATCAAAGTGATCTTGAATCAGTTTTGGAAGTGATAAATATTGACCTGAAACACGTTGCATTAAGCCCCCGGCTATTTTAGAAGCATTGGGTTTTGTATGAGATGTAATAATCTGTACATCAAAGCCTTGTTGTAATAGACAATACGCTAAGCATGAACCCGCAATTCCTTGACCAATAATAAGAACATCACAATTTTGTTTCATTTTGTATCTGCGACTATGGTACACTACTTCTTAATGTGGATAAATCTATTTGGATATTGGTATAAAGGTATTCGCTACGTTATTAAAATACTTATTTTTACTGCCAGAAAAATAGTCTTAAAGCCAAAGGACTTAGAAGGAGTCGTTAAAAGTGGACATATACTACTAAAATTAAGTAAACCTACATGGCCTATAATTAAGCAATTAACACGTTCAAAGAAAGCTAATAATCAAGTAGAAATATATGATTTGAAATTTGAAAACCCGTTAACATTTGCTGCGTATGAATCAAATATAGATTTATTATCTTTTTTCTTAGAGTTAGGTATTGGTGGAGGGTGTTATAAAACCATGATGATACAGCCGCGAGCTGGAAATCCTAGACCCCGTTTACAAGAAGTGATGATTGATAATCAACCTAGTTTAATCAATGCATTGGGATTACCTGGTAAAGGTGCTAAGGAGACGATTAAACAAATCCTTTCAAGTTCATTATTAACCTATCAGAGGCCTTTAGGCTTCAGCATTGGTGGTGATAATAGTGATGATTATCGCCAGACTTTTATGACCTATGAAAATCATATAAAGGATATGAAGTATCCTTTTTATTATGAATTAAATATTAGTTGCCCCAATACTGACTCAGGTCAATGTTTGGCAGATAATCATAATGAGTTATCAGGATTACTTAAAGAGTTAAGAACGCACACAAACCGAGTTATAAGCGTAAAAATATCACCAGATCAAGCGAATCATGAAATAACAGCATTAGCCGACATGGTTTGTCAGTATGATAGGATGATAATTAATGCTGGAAATACCACCTATCGATCATGTGTTGAGTTAGGGTTAAATAATAATACTATTAGTAGGGAAGGAGGAGGGTTAAGTGGTCCTAGTTTATTACCAAGAACTTTAGAATTAATGCGACTTTTAAAAGAATTTAAGTGTCCTATTATAGCGACCGGAGGAGTCCATTCAGAAGCTAGTGTTAGGGCATGTTTGGCAGAAGGGGCATCCTTGGTAGGCATAGCAACTGCATTAGTGATGAATCCGTTTATTATTCCAAAGATACTCAAGACATACGTGCATCGCTGCTGAAAGACAATAGAGTGTTATTGATTGTTTGAAACAATTTGATATACAATAGCTTGTATCATCAGCGATCAACTATGAGACCTCAGAAAATATTACTATATTTATTTGTAATAAATTTAAAAAAATCAATAATCTATTAAAACAGTAAATATAATTGAGATTTATTTCATAATTAATACAACAACTGTGTATGCTAAGATATAAGGAGATATAAAAATGCCAGAAATACTATCAGGACTAAGCAGCCGATCTTCAGTTTCGCATTCAAATCAAGCTCAGAATGGGAGAGAATATCAGCGTGTTTCTAGATCGCCTTTTGATCGATATGGAGGAAAAAAGAATAGAAAAACTAATGGTTGGGTATATGATTTCAAAAATGCACCATCTCTTGATGATAGTATACTTGATGCGATATATCGGGATTCACAAAAAAAAGGCAAGAAGATTGTACATTTTGATCTAACAAACACGAAAATAACAACAGTACCCGATTTAATAGGTGGTTTTAGGCATTTAAAATACCTTAATTTAAACGACAATAGATTAAGAGAATTGCCTAGCTCAATAGGGAGTTTAATAGCTTTGAAAATTTTTTTTGTAGAACAAAATGAATTGAAATTGTTACCTGATCAAATAGGAGATTTAACAAATTTGCAACGTCTTTTTCTAGATAACAATAACTTAGGATTTATGCCTCCTTATTCAATGGGAAACTTAGAAAATTTGATACAGCTTTCTTTAGAACATAATCAATTAATCTTTATTCCTGATTCAATAAAAACCCTAAAAAACCTGAAAGAGATTAAGGTAAAAGGTAATTATTTAACTGAAAGAGTTATTACAATTGGTATCAATATTCAGGTTTGGATTACAGACCAGAGGAAACTAACCGGAGATCTAGAAACATCAGATCCAGCAAAAAGCGATCTAGAAACAACAGGTCAATGGGATAGCGGTATATCAGATCAAGCAAAAAGCGATCTAGAAACAACAGATCAATGGGATAGCGATATATCAGATCGATCAAAAAGAGATCTAGAAATTTGTAAAGAAGGTAATCAAAAAAGCTATAATATATTTTATAGGTATGGACTAGGTTTAATTAATTCCAGGCAGACTGGATATAATAAGTGATTTTTTAGAGTTTATGTTGATAATTAATCCTCAGATTTATAAGATCCTAGATGGCCAAAATAAGTAATACTATCTAAACCTAAATGAATATGTTCCATATATAGGTAATCTAACCCAATTATTTGTTCTTTTTTTATTTTGATATATCCAGCCCCATTTTTGGCAATGAATATATGAAAACTGCCAGACTCTACTTTATTGTTATATTACTTCCATAAATAATTATGTATTTTTTCCGATGATTGATAAATTAGAGTTTTGTTAACAGGTGTGTCAAAGTATTTGACTAAATTAGCAGTAGAACTACCTGAGCATTTTTCAAGAGCTAGCATAGATATACCTAGATCACCCTTAATACATGGATGAAAGTGTTCAAATAAAGCAGGAATACAATCAGTATTATTATCGTCGTTTAAAGTAGATATAGCCTGCATATGTTCTTGAATAAGTTGCGAATGAGTGTTTCTTAATCGCTTATTAATAGTATGGCTAAGTGGATTTCTAAGTCTATAAAAAATACAATCAAACTCAAGTATTTTTAACACTAATTCATGACATAAGTGTGGAGTTTTTAAAGGTTCTTGCTGGTTTTTTTTGTCTTTTGATGGGGGTACTTTATTACATGATGGAGCTTGATAAGGTTTTCCTATATATAAAGGGATAGGCATAATAGTTTTTCTTTTATATCAACTTCCAAAAAAATAAAGTAATTTTATTTTTTCTATTTGAAAGATAAAATTGTTTTTACATAAGAGCATGATGAGTAGTTTAAATTAATTGTTAATATTAACAATCAGATATCTATGATTAATTTGTAAAAATTATATAAATTTTTTGTAGAAATAAGATGACTGTATGAGAGATAATGACATGTTTTTAATGTAAAGAAGAAATACCGGATATCGGTCTTTTTTATATAAATATAGAGGTAATTAAACATTAAAATTACATCATGAAAATACTAAATATGATATGGATTTTCCTTAGATAAGCAAACATCGTTAAAATATAATGGATATTGACTTTTTCCAATATAGTGTTGTCAAAACTTTAGAAATCTAAAGAAATAATATAACTATAACTCTGAAAACGTATCCTCTAAAAACGACTCCTCTAACGCATTATCATCTAGCTTATATTCATCAAATTCAATAAAAGGATCATCAAATTCAATATCAGCTTCTTTTGCTGAAATTCCAGCTAATTCATAACTAAACAGGCCTGCTTCTGGCTCTGTAACCATTAATGTACCCTGAATAGCAACCCCACGATAATCCATATCTAAAGGTATTTTTCGTTTCATTTTGACATAAATCATTTGATTAGGGGGCGGAGGAGGTACATGAATACAGGACATGGGATCCGGTACTAACAAAAATTCTTTAACATAATCAAAACTAAAATCATCTAACGGCACAATAAAGCCAGAAACTTCGACTAGTTGATAATTGAGTGCTTTTAAAGAATCTGGCATATCGCCTGTTTCATCATTCATCGTGCTCATCATTTCCCACGATACAGCCGGCAATGCGTTAGCATTACTAAAATTAATAGTAAATAAAAGTAGAGTCGTAATCCAAAATAGGTGTTTCATATCGAGACAAAACCTTCGGACAAACTCTTACGATACGCCAGTAATGCAGGGATAAAACTGGTTATAATTCCAAAAAAGATAATCCCTAATGCCAAATATAACTCCGTTAAAGATAGCATGCTAAATGATAAAATAAGTCCCATGTTTTCTTCTAATAGCGGCTTTAGTAGGTATCCAAGAACATTTATGAGTGATATGCCTAGAATCACACCACTAACCGTAATAAAGATAGATTCAAGCATTAATAAGCATGATAATTGTAAAGGATGAGCCCCCATAGTTCTTAAAATAGCTAATTCACGTTTACTTTGTTGCAGCGATATCAGTAATACCAACAAGAGACCCATAAATGTAATAAGTGTTACAAGAATGCTAATCACTAAAAAAGCCGTATCAACCGTTCGAATACTGTTCCACAAACGAGACAAGCTTACGCCAGGAATTATAGCCATTAACGGTTCACTTTTCCAGCTAGTAATACGTTTTTGAACTGAAAAAATAGAAAATTTTGACTTAAGACCAACCAAACAACTCGTGACTGATTTTGGTGATAAATCTTGAGAGTGTATGGCTCTTTTATCAGATTGATAAGCTCCCTTTACATGAAGTGCCGTAAAGCCTTTAAGAGGAATATGTAGGGTTTTATCAACAGGGGTTCCTGTTGGTTTAAGAATTCCAACAACACGAAAAGCGTGGTCTTTGTGTAATTGAAGGGTTCCTTTAGCAATGCCATGAGCAAGGAATAAACGATCATTAAGTTGATAGTTTAATGTTTTAGCTATTTCTGAGCCCAAGACAACCTCAAAGGTATCTCGAAAATAGTTGCCTTGATGAAAGCGAAGCATTTGTTTTTTAGCATAGCGATAATGCTGAAAATAATCAGCTGTTGTCCCCAAGACAGGATAGCCACGATGAGAATCCCCTAATGAGATGGGAACAATCCAGGCTACTTCTGAAAAGGCTTGTATCGAGCGAACACTTTCCCAAGACATATTAGCAACAGGGTGACCTTGGCGAAATACGGTGTAAAGCAATAACTGAGCATCGCCAGATCGTGCCCCCACAATAAGATCGGTTCCAGAGATACTTTGACTAAAACTATCTTTTGCACTTTCTTTAATCTTTTGAACCCCCATAAGTAACATAGAACTTAATCCAATAGAAAGAATTAACAGCATAGAGGTTAATTTTTTGCTAAAAAGTCGTTTTAATGTAAGCTCAAGCAAGGACATGATGGGTTTCTAGCTTAGCCTCATTAATATGATTAAGACTATAGACCTGATTAAATGACGATTGAAGTGTTTTATCATGAGATACAAAGATTAAGCTAAGATTATAGGTCTGGCATTCATTTAATAATAATGTCATAAATTGCTCTGTTCGTTCCTGATCAAGTGCCGATGTTGCTTCATCAGCAATAATAATATCAGGTTGGCCAATGATGGCTCTAGCAATAGAAACCCGTTGTTGTTGACCAATGCTTAATTGATTCACCGGTTTATGAAGCAGATGGTCCTCAATATTAAGTTCAAAACATAAGCGCCTAGCTTCATCGACTAATGTTTGAGAGTTTAGGAGGGCTTTCTTTTTTTTGATCTTAGAAAATGTGCAGGGTAAGATAATATTCTCGATAACACTAAGATAAGCAATTAAATTAAACAGTTGAAAAATAATCCCAAAATGATCGGCTCGAAACTGATCACAGGCAACGGGTTTAAGTTTGGTAATATCCGTTCCTAAAATATGAATAGTACCGCGGTTGGGTTTAATGAGACCTGTAATAGCATTTAAGAAGGTTGTCTTACCACAACCACTGGGACCCTCAATAAATACCCAACTATCTGGCTCAATAGAAAAATGATTAATCTTAAGAGAAAACGTATTGTCTGATTGATAAGTTAAATAAAAGTTATCTAAGTGAATCAGATCATCAGCCATTACAGCATTTAGAAGGACAACACTTTAACATACGATGACTAATATAATATGAACCCAGTACAAGTAACGTTCCAATGGTAAAATAAATTTTTGCACCCGCAATATCATTGTATTCAAATAATGTATGCACAACCCATAACATAGCACCCATGAGAAATAGTAAAAACGAATGCATTTTTTTATGCGTACAGTATCCTTGATAAATAATAAGACTACCACATACTATAGATGCTAGTAATAATGTAAGTTCGATAACAGGGTTTTGAAAAAAGCTTCCAATAAAAGGGGCCACAACAATTAAAAATGGAGTAGCCAAACAGTGAATAACACATGCTATAGAGGCTACGTAGATTGATTTAGATTGTATAGTTTTCATCATAAATTACCTTTTACTATTACTCAAAGTAAGCATAGTATTACCTGAAATAACAAAAATGTAAATATATGACTTGACAATGATATAAGTCAGTACGGATGTAAAATAATATTATGACATTATTGTGTGATCACGTTTTGGGATAAAAATTACATACATTAGCCATTAATATGAGTATATAGATACGTTATTGATAATTAGTTAGACTGATTTGATGCTGCTCATGATTTAATTCTAGCATTACTTGTTTTTCACCTATAATGAGTGCTAAATCAAGTTCATAAACATGGGGTATCTCTGAAAAAAGATGGGTAGATAACGAATCAATAACCGTATTAGGTTCAAACCGATAATGACGCTTAATCACTATTTCAGCATGCGTTACGTCATGATTATCATGCTGAGGGCTATGATAATCAGCATGGGACTGGTGAGGAGCATGATCGTTATGATCATCATGAGCTTGATGGTTATCTTGATGGTGATCTTGCTCTATAACAGCAAGTTTAACAGAATTTTCTAACAGGGTAGGGACTACTGATTGTACTGGCTTAAACCATCCTTTCTTTTGTAAAAACGTAAATAAATCAGGGTGTTTTAAAGATTGAATCGCTTGATGTAAGTGATCACGTTCTTGTTGCGATTTTGGATGATGCTCAAATCCAAGTACCGACAGTGCGGGAATTCGCAATTCAATAACAGCTTCAGTTTGATTAAGAATAACCGACCCTTGAGCACTACCATGCACATGAACATGTTGTTCGTAGGCATAAGTAATTGTGGTCATAACAATAATAAAAAAAATCATAACGGGTTTCATATGCAGCCTCCAAAATGATGTGTTGATAATTAACCTTACTAAGAGATCCATAGTCTAACGTAGCTTAGATATTAATGCAATTAGGTTGCCTTATAAAGATATTTATGGTTAATTAAAATACCTGAGAAGAGGATGATAGGTACTATATGATGCAATGTAATCAAGAAAATGATCTAAGTAAACTAACAAAGACCTTAAAAAAATCAGAAAGTGTAGATTTGCCTACCGAGTATGGGAAATTTCAATTTATGTGTTATACAGATAGCTTAACCACTAAAGAACATTTAGTGTTAATCCACGGGGATATCCAAAGATGCAAGGCTCCTTATGTGAGAGTGCATTCAGAGTGTGTTACGGGTGATGTGTTTTCCTCATTAAAGTGCGATTGTGGCGCACAATTAAATCAGGCAATGTCATTAATCACACAAGAAGATGCGGGAATGATTATTTATCTAAAGCAAGAAGGACGAGGGATTGGAATAGAAAATAAAATTAAAGCCTATCAATTGCAAGAGCAAGGCTATGATACAGTAGAAGCCAATGAACAATTAGGCTTTGCTGCAGATTTACGTTCTTATGATATTGCGGCCTATATTTTAGCCGATCATCATGTCACAAGTGTTCGCCTTTTAACTAATAATCCGAAAAAAGTAGAAGGGTTAGAAAAGCATCAGATAAAGGTAATAGAACGAAAACCAATTCGAATTACATCAAATAAATATAATCAAAATTATTTAATGATTAAAAAAGAAAAATTAAATCATTATTTTTAATATAAAACTTCCTGAAATAGAGTTATTTTTGTAAAATAAAATTGTATGTTTGATCGTAATACAGTTATTTCTAGCAATGTTTTAAGTATTTTACAAAATACCAATCAACCCCTATCTGTAAAACAAATCATAGAAAACTTACAAGAAATATCGATTCCTGCTAACAAAACAACAATATATCGAATTATCAAAAAATTAATCGATAAAAAACAAATAAGCGAGATCGTTATTAATAGTGGAATAAAATATTATGAGTTAACTAGCAAAAAACATGATCATTTAATATGTAATGAATGTCACGCTATTTTTTGTATCGATGTAAAAAACATATTGCCGGCCTCAAAAATTAAACGGTTACCATCAGGAAAAACATTTAAAATGAAAACACATCAACTTAATATATATGGTGTATGTGAATCGTGTGAGGATACCGGGAGCTAAACCTACTAATTTATACGATTATTTTTAGTAGATTATTAAGCTAGAAAAAGGTGTATTACTTCTTAATAATTAAACGTAAGCTATGAATTGTTAGTAATATTCTTGCAACGGCTTAACAGCAAGCGATTCTTCTTTATATACTGCAATAGCATCAACAATCTGTTTCATACCTTCGATAGTAGTTGAGTATGGGATTTGGTGTGCTATTAATTGCTGACGTATCATTACTTCATCATGATTATTAATGATATGAGAGGGGGTGTTAAAGGCAACATGGATATCATGTTGTTGAAAGTAATCTAGAATAGAATCCTTTCCTTCAGAAATTTTGCCCACTAACAGTGTATTGATATTAAATTGTTTTAAATAATGAGAAGTACCTTGAGTAGCAACAAGCGTAAACCCAATATCACACAGTTTTTGAGCAATATCAACAAAGGATTCTTTATCTTTATCGCCAATACTAACAAAAGCTTTTCCAGCTGTTGGAAACGGATGTCCCGCTGAGACTTGTGATTTATAAAAAGCTAAGTTAAAGGATGGATCAATACCCATTGACTCACCTGTTGATTTCATTTCTGGACTTAACAAAATATCGGATTGAGGAAAGTTGTTAAAAGGTA
>PBBX01000036.1 GCA_002716725.1 bacterium
CTTACTTCTTCTTTACTATATCCCGTTATTTCTTCTGCTTTTTGGTTCCATTCATTAACGTTTCCTTTTTTATCAATTCCAAAGATAGGCGCATTTGCTGTATCTATTAATTGGGTTAATTCTATTCCTAAAGCATCTTTTTCTTGCTCTAGTTTTTGCGCCTCTGTTTCAGCTATTTTCTTTTCTTCTTTTATTTTATTTTTTTCTGTTGTATCTAATATAATGCCTGTCCATATAACACTTCCGTCCTTTTGTTTTTTTGGCCAGGCTTGGCAGGTCGTCCATTTTTCATGTCCAGAGGGTGTGCTAATTTCAGCTTCAAATTCAAATAAAGTTAGTGTTTTTCTCGAATTTTCTACCGCTTTAAATAATGCTTGCTGATACTGTGGTTTTGTTTGGTTAAATAACAAATTTACATCCTTTATTGCCTCTGTTTTTGTTATTTCATAAATATTATAGACATAGTCATTACAATCTAATAATGCAGCCTGGTTATTTTGATCTATTTTAAAACTATAGACCATTCCTGGCATATTATTAGTTAATATTTGTAATCTTTCAGCTAGTTTTACTCTTTCTTTTTCTAACGCGCTTTCTTCTGTCATGTCTTTGATAATTCCTATTAATTTTATAGGGTCTCCGTTTTCACTACATATGATATTTTTCTCTTCATAAAAAACCTGATCTGGCAAATGCTTAAATGTGAGTTCTAACCTTGTCTTTTGTTTTGTTTTTAGTATAGCCTCTATGGCAGCTGCCATCTCTTTTTGTGATTGCTTAGTTAATATCTTATAAAATGTCTCATATGAGGGTATGTGTTTTTTGGGATCCAACTGTAAAAGATTATAACTGTTTTTTGACCACCATACTTCTTTTGTTTTTAAGTTATATTCCCATGTATATGATTTACTAAATCTTTCTATATCATCAAAAAAAGTATTTTGTTTTTTTGTTTCTTGTTCTTTTTTTTTGTGATCTATAATGATGGCTATAAAAGGGAGTAGATGCTCTACTTCTTTCATTAACTTATTACTTTCTTCTTGCTTACTTGTAAAATATATACTTAGTGTTCCTACTAAGTTTTTTTCCTTGTTAAGAATTGGAAACGCCCAACATTCTCGTATATTTATTCTTTTTATTAATTTTTTTATGCCCTTGTAAGCATTGTAATCCATAAGATTATCTAAAATAACTCGCTTTTTATAAAATGCGGCCATGCCGCACGAACTCCCGTTTTTGTCTATAGGCACTTCTTGTAACAGTTTTTTATACTCTGAATCGATTATCTGGGAACTTACTAAATGTGTTAATATAGGCTCTTTTTTTGAGACTGCTAGCATATAAGGGACACTATTTGGATATACATGTGTTATTAATGATAATATCTGCTTTAAAGATGCCTCTTTATCGTATGTTTCTAAGTATCCTTGTAGAATTTCTGAGATATTTTTATATACATTTATAGGCATTTCTTATTTTTCACTTCGTTGTTTATACCCTTTTATTCTCTATAAACTATCCTAACTATATCTTACCTCGTCATCTTTGTAAAAACTGATTTAAATCGTTGAGTTAAATAGTTTTATGGATTCTGCTAGTCTATGGTTTAAAAATTATATGGTTTCATTAATATGGGGCATTTTTCTTAATATTATCATTGTGATTCTGTTTGTAGCATCATACATCGCCCTCACTATATCTTAAATTTCATTTTTTTGTAAAAATGGGAGAGGTTTAAATCGTTTAAATTGTTGAATTAAATAACTTTACAGATTGGGATAAGCTATGGTTTAAGAAGGCCACTGTTTCCTCGATATGAGTCTTTTTTTCTTCATGAAGCACTTTAAAATCTCCATATATAGTCTCAAAAGGGGCATAAAACTCTTCTACAGAATAGGAGCGAACCGTTTCAAAAACATCTAATGAAAACCGCGGCCAATCGGCCACTACCATGGATTGCTTAACTAATCCCCCTTGTAATAAACTGCCAAAAATAGGTACGTCCCACGTTGTCATTAAGGATTGTCCTAAGCTTGTAAAAAGCTCATCATCATTTGTAAATAATCGTGCTTCTTCTATGTTTTGTTTAATAATTTTATCACATACTAAAGCATTTAATTGGATTTTAGCGGCAAACTGATCGGCTATTACATATGGCTTTCCACACATAATGTGTCGTGTTTCATTTAAATAAAAATGCCCATATGTTAAGTATCCTGTTATAAATATCGCTTTTCCTGTACATTCTGTTAAAAAGTCTGTTGTCGCTGTTAACATAGCGACACAATCTGCATTGGTATTTCCTATACTAGAAAATATTATTTTATCTACACAAAAATTAACCGTAACTCTACTTTTTAACTCTATTTTGTCAAACTTAATATTAATTTCTTTGTTTAAAATACGTTCAATGGAGGCTTCACACTCACATAATGTTGTAAATGCTTCCTTTGTATGATTCATGACAATATCAGAAAAATATTTTAAATTAAACACAGCTATATAGCGTAATGTATTGGTTATGCTTTGTAATTCTTCTACTTCATTTTTATTACTATTATTATTTAATTTCATATCTTTCTTATTATACGAAATCTTATCATTTTTATTTAGGTTTTAAATTATTTAAATTAATTTTTTTTGCTAAACTAGGATAGTTTGAAACCTTTTTTTCTAATAATGTATATACTGGCACGGTAATTGTCATTTTTTTTAAACAGTACAATAGCTCTTCTGTAAAGGGGGCTTTGTGTATGCTCTGAATAATATAAGGGACACATGGTTTTCCACATTTAATCATCATACTTTGAACGTTTTTTCTTGTGCTTGGATATTCTAAATACTCTATTAACTTAGGGTAAATAATCGTTGGGTCCATTACTTGAATCGCGTTAATAATATGCCTTTTTAAGGATCCCTGGTTATATAGCATAATAAAATAAGCAATGCCTTTTTCAGAGTTTATGATGGCTAACATCATAATAGCGTGTTTCTGAGTGTTTTTTATTTTTGTTGCTTTCATTAACAGTTTTTCTGATTTTTCTTTTTTCTCTAAAAAAAAGATGTGTAATAATTGATTTGCAATAATCCAAGGTTGATAAAAAATTGCCTCTTGTATTTCTTTGAAGTGACTATCTATATGTTTAGATAAAAATGTTTTACAAAATATTGAAATATGATAATTGGTTGATGATACTCTTTGAATAATGGGCTGTATATCATGTTTTATACATTTTAGGATCGCTTTTTTAGTGTTTTTTCGAACATGACTATCAGGATCTGATAGCTTTTCAAATAATTTGTCTAGGCAGTTTGTTAATTTTAAATCTCCAATTTTTTCAATAATGGCCCATCGAATTAACCAAAATGAGTCATCACAATAATATATAAAGCGGTCTGTTTCACTTGTTTCTGTTAACTCCTTTAGTTGAACCAGTCCATCCCACCGCGTGTTTTTTTTACGAATCGTTTCTACTATTTTATCAAGCATGTGCATCGTTGTGATTTATAAAACTATATTGCAATACATCCTTAATATAGCCAACTTGAATTATATTGAATGAATTTAGAGATGTTGATGATAGAACATTTCTTTTTGGTATTATTCCTCCCTTAAATCCACATTTTTTTAATTCTAGGATTCGTTTATCTACATATGAAATTGGCCTAATTTCACCTGTTAAGCCTACTTCACCGCAAATTCCAACTCTATCTGAAACAGCCTGTTGTTTTAATGAGGATATAATCGCTACAGCAATTGCTAAATCTGCCGATGGATCTGTAATTGAAAAGCCTCCTATTACGGTTAAAAAAATATCATGTGCTGATAATTTTAAATGACATAATTTATCTAATGCAGCAATTAATAAATTAGCTCGATTTGGATTAATCCCTACAAAATTTCGTTTTGCCATACCATATCCACTTTCAATGACGAGTGCTTGTATTTCTAATAAAATAATTCTATTTCCCTGAGAATATGGCACAATAACGGATCCAGGGGTTGTATCTTGAGCCGTTTCTATAAAGGCTTGAGATGGATCTTTAATTGGAATTAAGCCCTGCTCTTTCATTTCAAACAACCCGATATGATCCGTACTGCCATACCGGTTTTTATGGCACCTTAATATTCGGTAATTAAAATGTCTATCTCCTTCTAAATATAAAATAGCATCTACTAAATGCTCTAACACTTTGGGTCCTGCTATTTGACCATCTTTTGTGATATGCCCAATCATGATAGCACTTTTATCATGAGATTTTACCCAATTAATTAATGTTGTAGCACAATATCTTACTTGTGATACCGTCCCTTCTAAAGAGGATAACTCTGGATGTTGCACAACTTGAATAGAATCTAACAAAACAATATCTGGATCTAATCGTTCACATTCCTTAATAATAGCCATCATATTTGTTTGTGAAAAAACCCATAATGTTTCTGTAATACCGTTCTTATCCAATCGTAGTGCGCGTGACTTTATTTGCCCCTCTGATTCTTCAGCAGAAATATATAAAACCTTCATTGCTTGCTGCGCACATTGCTGACACACGTGTAATGATAAGGTTGACTTGCCTATTCCTGGTTCTCCTCCTAATAAAACGACGGATCCTTTGACTAAGCCATTTCCTAGTACGTTATCTAACTCGGTTATGTCCGTTTTATAATAAAAAATATCCTCTTGAACAACATCTGCTAATACTGTTGACTTTGCATCCTTATTATAATTATTTTTAAGCTTGTTTTCCTTAACTGATTTTGTCTCTATCAGTGTATTCCACTCGCCACATGCTTCACACTGACCTTTCCATTTGGGATACTCACTTGCGCAACTTTGACATTCAAATAAAGCTGCTTTTTGCATAGGCTTACTTCGTGGTTACTAATTCTTTTGATTTTCCTTTTGATTCTTTTTTTGCCTTTTTTGGTTTTTTTATTGGGGCTATTGCAAATTGTATTTCATTATTTTTTACCGTTGCTGTTGCTATAATGTTTGTACTTACATTTTTTATTAATAAGGCATCTGCTAATTCATCTTCAAAATGAGTTTGAATGGATCGCCTCAATGGTCTTGCTCCTAATTTTTGGTCATAGCCTTTTGATACAACCAATTCTTTAACTTTTTTATCATACTTTAATATTATTCCTTGATCTTCTAATCGTTTTTTAATATCAAGAAGCATCACATCTGCTATGTCATACATATTTTCCTTATTTAAGGCTTTAAAAATAATAATATCATCAATTCTATTTAAAAATTCCGGTTTAAAATTTTCTTTGAGCTCTTGTTGCAATTTCGTTTTTATCGCATCATATTTTTTTTCTTCTACGCGCGTTGCATCCACAAAACCAAACGATGTTTCTTGATGAATATGTTTGCTGCCAATATTAGATGTCATGATTACGATTGTATTTTTAAAATTTACAACTCTCCCACTAGAATCGGTTAATCGTCCATCTTCTAAAATTTGTAATAAAATATTTAAAATATCTGGGGATGCTTTTTCTAATTCGTCAAATAAAATGACAGAGTAAGGCTTTCTTCGTACAGGCTCTGATAGCTGCCCTCCCTCATTAAAGCCTACATAGCCAGGAGGTGATCCAATTAACCTAGAAACGGTATGCTTTTCCATGTATTCAGACATATCAATTCGTATCATATTATCAATGCTACCAAACAAATATTCGGCTAATCGTTTTGCTAATTCAGACTTTCCTACCCCCGTAGGCCCTAAAAATAAAAATGATCCTGTTGGCCTCTTTGGGTCTTTCAAGCCTACCTTCGCTCTTTTTACGGCTTTTACTAATGCTGTTACAGCGTCACGTTGGCCTATAACATGTTTTTCGATGTCTTTATCCATTGTAATTAATCGCTTTGTTTCTTCACTATTAATTTTTGTGATGGGCACTTTAGTCCATGCTGATACGATTTCGGCTATTACATTTTCATCAACTGTCGGTGATATTAATTGCCTTTCTTCTTCGGACAACTTTTTTATTTTCTTTTTAAGAGCTGTCAGTTGTTCTTTTAACATTTTTTCCATATCACTATCTTCTTTTTGCTTTGCGATGGCTAGTTCATTCGTTAGATTATTTTTCTCTTGTATGATCTGCTTTGTTTCTATTGGCAAGCCGGATGCTTTTAACATAACCTTTGCAGCCGCTTCATCAATGACATCCACCGCTTTGTCGGGCAAAAATCGCTCTGTTATATATCTGTTTGATAAGGTTACCGCTTCAATTAAAGACTCATCTGTAATGGTTACATTATGAAATTCTTCATATCGCTGTCTAATTCCTCGTAAAATTAGAACGGTTTCTTCTATCGATGGTTCTTCTACTAAAACGGATTGAAATCGTCTTTCTAATGCGCCATCTCCTTCAATATGCTTTCTATATTCTTCTAAGGTTGTTGCTCCAATACATTGTAACTCTCCCCTTGCTAAAGCGGGTTTAAATAAATTAGCAGCATCTAAACTTCCTTCTGAGCCGCCTGTCCCTATAATGGTATGTAACTCATCCACAAAAATAATAATATTTCCAGCTTTTCTAGCTTCTTCCATTACTTTTTTTACGCGATCTTCAAACTCACCTCTATACTTTGTTCCGGCTACTAACAAGCCTAAATCCAGAGTTATTACCCGCTTGTCTTTTAACTTATCCGGAATCGTTTCTGAACATATATTTTGTGCTAAGCCCTCAATAATTGCTGTTTTTCCAACACCAGGTTCTCCTGTCAGTACGGGATTGTTTTTTGTCCGTCTACATAATATTTGAATAATTCGTTCTATTTCTTGAGTTCTTCCAACAACGGGATCTAATTTTTTTTCTCTTGCTAGCCATGTAAGATCCCGTCCAAATAAATCTAATGTTGGTGTCGGTACGTTGGTTTTTGATTTCTGCTGAATCGTTACTTTATCTCCTAAATGTTTAAATAAGGTATTTTTAAACGTAGACACTTCTATTCCTAGCTCCGCTAAAACTCTAGCTGCTATTGACGTAGGGTCACGAAATACAGATAAAAATAAATGTTCTACATTAACATAATTATGTCCCAACTTTCGTGCTTCATCCCATGCATACGTTAATACTTGTTTGGCTTGTTGAGTAAATGGAATATTGCCATAATCTGTTGCAATCCCTCCATACTCTAATCGTTCTTCTGTTGCATTTGTAATTTGATCTGACGTATATCCCATTTCATATAAGGACTTTACGACAACATTATCGGCTTCTCCAATAATTCCTAACAAAATATGCTCGGTTCCTACATAGCTATGATGAAAGCGTTTCGCTTCTTCTTGAGCTAACATAATGGCCTGTATGGCTTTTTCTGTGAATCTTGAAAACATATTATAGATAATAATAGTTCATTACAACTTATAAATGCAAGTAACTGCATGATATTATACATTAAAATTGTTATTGCTGTTTAATCTATATCTCGTACAATACTATTAATTATGAAACTTTCTGAATTTGACTATTTTTTACCCCCGCATCTTATTGCTCAGTCTCCTACAATAAATCGTGATCATAGCCGGCTTATGGTCGTTGATACAAAAAATAATAGAATTTTCCATCATAGTTTTCATAATATTATCGATTATTTAAATAGTAATACTGTTTTAATTTTAAATGATACAAAAGTGTTTAACGCACGCCTATATGGGTATAAAAATACAGGTGCTCTCATAGAAATGTTTTTACTTAAACAAATTGATAAGACCACGTGGTCCTGTTTATTACGTCCTGCTAAACGATTGTCGGTAGGAGATTCTATTGATATTCATGATAATTTTTATGCTACTGTTATTGAAAAAAAGGATACTATGTTACTTCATTTTACGTTTTCTGGTAACTTTTTTGAGCTTCTTGATCGTCATGGGGAACCTCCACTTCCTCCTTATATTAAACCGTCTAATCCCAATGCCTTTAAACAACGATACCAAACTGTTTATGCTAAACAAGCAGGCTCTGTTGCAGCGCCAACAGCCGGGCTTCATTTTTCTGAATCTTTATTAAATACCATTCGTTCTAAAGGGGTTTCTATTGAATATATAACCTTGCATGTTGGGTATGGCACGTTTAATCCCGTGTCTTGTGATAATATCCATGATCATCCTATGCATTCTGAATCTTATGTTATTACATCTGATACATCACACCGTCTACAATCTTATCTTAAACAAGGAAAAACGTTTGTTACTGTTGGCACTACCTCAACGAGAACCATTGAATCTGCCATAGCTCATTCACCCCCTTTTTCTCCTGGACACTTTGATTCTAATTTGTTTATTTATCCAGGATATACCTTTAACTGTGTTGATCGTATTGTTACTAATTTTCATTTACCTAAATCTACATTACTCATGCTTGTTAGTGCTTATGCGGGATTACCCCTTATTAAACGCGCTTATGAAGAAGCAATCGCTGAAGAATATCGATTTTATAGTTTTGGTGATGCGATGCTATTGATATGAAATTTTTTGTTATTGCTAGCTTAATCATTCATGTTGTTTTGTTAAATAACGCATCTATTTTTGCTAAAACATTTTCGTTTGTTGAAGTTATCGTTACAAAATCCGTTGTTTTAATTAATCCTTTTGAAGATTCTACTCCACTATATAGCATTAAACAGGGTGATTTATTTCCCTTTATTAAAAAACAAAACAACTATATCAATATCTATGTTGAGGGTGCAAAACATGGGTGGGTTAAGGCCTCTGCCGTCTCCATTAAAGAGTTTGATATCGTGCCTACGCCATCGATTGCAGAAAAACTTAATGCTGTTTCACAGCCTTATTATAATTATTCTGGTCAGGAAAATTATCGTTTTCCTAGCCGCTCTTCAAACCAAAACTTTGATATTAATAGCGATGGCTTTGTTGAAGTAAAAGCGAGTGGACGACAGTATTCTCCAAATGATATTGAGTCTCCTCTTTGGCCTACGATTATCAATGATCCTGTTTATAAAAAGATACCTCGTGATGTTTTGCTAGGACCCATGGATATTGATACTCGCTCTCGTATTAGTTTAGAAGGAAAACTATCAGAAGATTTATATGTTTATTATGATATTGAACAAGAACCAGAAATGCCTGGAAAATATGATGTTGAAATTAAATATCAAGATCATCATCTTCAATTTTTTCATTTAGATGCCAATTACAAGCAGGGTCCTTATATTAATGTTCAAAAATCGCTTCGGGGTGCACAATATCGCTATGACGATTCGTATAATTTATTTCAACTATCTATGGGTAAAGAGCGTTCTGAATCTCATAAACTTGAAAGTTTTGGATCTGGGTCTAAATTAATTAAACTTACTCATAAATATATTTATCCTGGCTCTGTCCGTGTTTATATCAATAACTCTAGAAAAGAAGAAAATCAGCATTATACTGTTGATTATTATAATGGAACCGTTTTATTTGAATTTCCAATTGAAAAAACCGATTATTATAAAATTATATATGAAGTTTCCAATCCCATTGCTGATTACCTTCCCGTCCTTGCTCGTCGAAATTTTCAAGCGATTCAATACTCTGGATCGTCTCGTTCCATCGAATCCCATTCCCTTATCACATTATCTCAAACAGATGCCTTTATCTATAAACCGGAGCTTCCTCCCATACAGTTTCCAACGTTTAATACGTCTATCATTGATACTATTGTATCTAACAATAAGCTACTAAGCTTAAACCCTATGACTATGTTGGTTGATATGGGTATCTTAAATTCTGACTATACGTTATTAAACTATATCTCAACTATTAATAGTGTCTCTTTATTTGAATTGTCGATTGCTTCATCTGATATTGCTTTGATTGTTGATGAATTAGATCATTTATTTGTTGAAACAGCCCTGTTTAAAGAAAGTCTTCTTGAACAATATTCTGATGTTCAGATCTTTCCTGATTCGTTTCTTAATCTTGAGGGAATGACCTTAAAAGATTCTCTTGATATTTTTTATGCCTTAGTTGATGTAAAGGTTTTAAATGGTCAAGGTTATATTATATCTAATTTACTCTCTCAGTCTTCTATTTTTGACGATTCATCTCTTTTTTATTACTACAATGATATTATACTGACGTGGCTAAAATCCTTTTATCTCGAAACCAAACAATCGATACGACCTCGTTTTATTTTATCAAAAAACCCTGTCGAGCTTGGCTCTGTTTCTATTCAATTAAATGATGTCTCCTTACAACTCAACAAAGATTTTATTGTGGATTATTCTTTGGGTGTTATTTCGTTTCTAATTCCTCTCCAACAACAAGATGCTATTGATATTGCTTATAATTATTATATTAGAGAATCTCATGTTAATGAATTTATCGGAAAAAATATAACGGGGCCTTACCAACTCTCCAATTTTCCAATTTTAGATGGAACGGCTAAAGTTACTCTTGATGATACCTTATTACAAGAATTAGATGATTTTATTATTGATTATGATAATGGAGAGATTTTCTTTAATTTTGATGTGTCTCACCCCTCTATTATTACGGTGCATTATGACTTTATTCAAAAACAAGTTGTTACCAAGGTTAGCAAGGAACGTCCTTTTGATATTAGTGCTACCTATATTAATGAATTTGTGCCTGCTGATGATCAAGTTCAAATTATGTCTATTGTTTCTGAAAATGTTGCTATTGTCGACTCTATTATCTCGTTAGCAAACACCCCTCTTACCAATACTGAAAATATTATAATTTCTGTTGATGGTACCCTAATTACATCTCAAAACTTTGTTGTTACAAGTAACTATAAAGGTGATATCCAGCTTATTAATACACCTTCATATCCTTCTTTAGCATCTGGTTCTAAGGCAATTATCTCATATGATTATCTTAAAAGTTATCGTACAAAAGATAGCATTACACCTAAAACAAGTGCTACTCAAACGATTCCTTATAAAATTGATGGTGTTGAATATATTATAGATTATCTTCCTGTAAAATATGATGGGGTTCACTATATTACCTATCAAGGAACTAAACTTCAGGAAGAAAGTTTTGATGTTGAATACTTAAATGATGGACTGGGCTTAATCATTACATTTTATATCTCATCTGTTAAGCCTGGGTCTAAATTAGAGACTTATCCTAATGGCCCTTTTACAATTCATTTTGATTATACGCCACAAGAACTTTCTGCCATGGATGATATTAGACACCATATGCTTGGTACAACGATTAAGGGCAATCTATCGGATTCCTTTAGTATTGTTGGCGACTTTGCTTTTACTGAAAATAATTTTGGTGGTCAACTTATTGATTTTGAGATGCCTGATAGACAGGGTAACGGTATTGACAATTATTTTTATGACTTAGGCAAAACCAATCTTGTTGAAAATAGCGAACAAGTATTTTTAAATGGTCAATCTCAAACGCGTGATGTTGATTATATTATTATTTATAAAAATGGTAAATTTCGTTTTATTAATAAAACCCCTAGCGTGACTGATACTATTTCTGCTGATTTTCAATATTCAGAAGAAAAAGGGGTGCTTCAGACAAATACAAAACAAACAGGTTATGCCACTCAGTTTTTAGCTGAGTATGATGTGCCTTCTTTTAATGCTGTCTCCTCCTTTAAATATATTAATCCAGAGTTTGCTCCCATTGGATCGATTAATGAACAAACCGGAAATTCTATTTTTCAATCTGGTATAACGTGGGCCGTTTCTCCTGGGTTATCGTTTTCTTCTAATTATTCTCGTGGAAAACAGATAGCCTTAGTGAATGCTCAATCTGAACCTATTTATACGCATACGGATATCTTCTCTACGACTATGAAAAACCGTTATTTTAATGCTATTGATGCCTCTCATGGCTTTGATTACAGGTTCTCTCTACAAGATCCGGATGCAGCATATGACAATGATTTTTCCCATGATGTTGATGATTTAACCGTGTCTTACAAAGGGTCTTTTTCGTTTGGCCCTTCTTTTCTTAAATCAACTATTCATCGCTCTTTTTCTCGTCAAAACATTGATTATATTGATAAGTTAGCACCGAAAACAATCTCTTCAAAATCATCTAGTTATACCTCTAACCTTAATTTATCTGATTCGTTTTTTTTCAGATCTATTACTATTAAGCCTAGTTATTATCAATCTTATTCTAATACTATTGAGTCTAAAGCTCCAACATCCTCCTTTAAAGAACATCGAAACTTTGATTTAACCTCTTCTTTTTCTCCATTTAAATCATGGTCATTTACCCCTATGTATAAATGGTCTAATACGCAACAACAACCCTCTAGTGAAGCTGACATTGCTGAAAATAAAGCGATGTCTTATGGTATAGGTTCTAAATATGAGCCGGTTACTTGGTTTTCTACTTATGTTTCCTATCACCACAAAGAAGATGAATCTGTTCTTTTAAACCAACAAAGTAATATTTCTAATTCAAAGCAAGCTTCCTTAAAGCGGTTTACTCCCTATTTTGCTTTACTTTCACTAGGCTTATCTCCTAATAATTATCTTGCTACTATTTTACAAAATAGTACGCTTAGCTATTCCTATTCAGAAAATAACAATCAAAAAAATGATAGGCGTTCCCTTTCAAATTCTTATTCAAATCGTGCTAACTTAACGCAACTTACCCTTATTCCAACCTTACGAATTCATAATCTGTCCTATTCTCATTCTAATACAAAAAATGATAGTTATGTAGAAAGTCTGAGTGTCAGTGAAAATCACTCTTTGTCTTATTCCTCATCCTATCAAGGTCAACTTAGTTTTCGTCCTTCATGGTTTGTTCTTAAATTCATTAACTATAGTACTTCCATTAAACACTCTTTTTTATCTTCATCTTCTCAGGCTATGGCTCGCTCTGTTACAGGTAATGAAACTGAACAACTAACTGCTGAAGATACCTTATCACATTCTTTTACTTTTTCACCTCCTCAATTTAGCCTGCCTAATATATTTAATCCTCGTAAGCGGTTTCGTCTTGGAAAAGTATCGTTGTCTCTATCATTGAATAATTTTCAAAAGGACTATACCCAAGCTTCTTACCCCTATATTTTTGAGCCTTCTTTAGATACGTTTTCTCGTCTTGCTTCTACGTCTGAGTCTATGGACCAAGAAGATAGCCAAACGTCTGTTATTTCATCAACAGCATCTCCTTTTAATTTAATTAATATGAATGGTTCCTTAACTCAAAAAGAAAGTTACTTTAATCGTAATACATTTTCAAACTCACAATCTCTGTTTCAGGAGATAAAAAACTATGAATCTTCACATTCTATTTCACCCTTTCGTTTTTTAACTTTTTCCCTTCAAGCCAATCAAAATCGTTCTTCTCAATGGGATTTCCCGTCAACCAATATAACCGTAAATGAGCTTATTATTACTAATAATGTTGCCTTATCTTTTACTAATAAATGGTCTCGATTTTATCAGTTTTCATCAACACTAAAACCGTTTCGTTTTGTTTCTTTAACAGGGGCTGCGTCTCACAATTTCATTCGTCAACATCGTGGTCCTATTACTAGCCTAGATATGTCTACATTTACTACTGAAACGGTTTCTACGACACTAGGAATTTATCCTATTAAATCGTTAGCGATTTCAGGAACGTATTCAAAAAATAGAATAAATTCAAATGATTCTAATTTCAACTTGGGTGAGTCTAACTCTCAAACACTTTCATACACCCCTGTAAAAACCACCTATGCTAGCATTTCTATAAACTATACGCGTCAACAAACTAATGGCTGGGGTATTAATTCCCTTGAATTAGCCAATCAAGAACTTGCTGATAGTACCATTGGTGAAACTAAAAAGGTTGATCGCGATTATATAACACAAACAGGCTCTCTTAATGTGGATATTTCTTTTCCTATTAACAATGCATATGTCCAAAAATTTACTCTAGAAGGTGAAGGCTATATTAAAGATATCAAAGATTTTTTAGAAACCCCTGAAAACCCTTTAAGTTACTCTATTTCTGGGCTTGTTTTAAAAGGAACCTTGCACTTGTAATTTATGTTTGCTTTTTCTCTTATGTTGTATCGTATCCCCCATTCCATTTTTTAGTCTGTCAAAAAGTATTAAAATATCTGTCTTTTTTTAAACAAAGATGTTGCTTTTTATTTTATTTTTTTTTTCTATAACCTACACTATGATTATGCTTTTTTTTATTAGACCGTTTCTTATTGTTGTTTTTATTCTTTTTTCTCTTTCATCGTTCTCCTATTCGCAATCTAAGCCGTGGTTTCCAAAAGTAATCGCTTCTTCTTCTTCTTATCACTTAACAAAGCCCATCATTACTCGTGATAACATTGATTACGTCCCTATTATAGAACTTAAATCGTTATTTAAGTTTCGTATTTCCTTTAATCACAAACTTAACGGGTATCTGTATAAAACATCGTCGTCTTCTCTTTTTTTTCCTGTTAACTCTGCAGAAGTATGGCTTAATCAGTCTCGCCATTTTCTTGCAAAGCCTTCATTTTTTTATCAGTCATGTTTATATGTTCCTCTAAATGACTTAGCGTTACTCATGGGTTATTCTATCTCTAAGACAGACACATCTATTACCTTTTCATCTATTAAGCCTTATTTGTTTTCATCTTCTTCTTCACTTATTTCTTTCCAGAAACTACATGTGGATTCTACATCATTAAACTTTAAAAAACTTTCATCCATTTCCCATATTTTATATAAACACCATCGTATTAGCCTTAAACAATCTCTTCACTTAATTAATGGTATGACATACTTTGATCCTACTCGTTTTTTTTCTTCTCTTGGCTATTCCGTTCGTTTGTCAAAAAAAGGAATTAGCTTGGCTTATAATAAGATATCTTATTTTATTCCGTTTTCTTCTCGTATCTGGACGATCACCATTGATAATACTCCCTCTCACTTTCTAGCAAGAGCTCCCCTCGTTCAAAAAGAAGTGACCTTATTTCCCCTATCTTCTCTTCTTGCTTTTTTAGACTACTCTCTTGCTCATAATTATGTCACATCTTCATTAGAGTTGCTTGATAATATTCATGGTATTTCTATTCAAGGTACCTCTGATCCTTTTTCTATCACTATCTTATCTCGTCATAGTTTATTAACCGATTTTGATATTGGTGCTAATCGTAACCTTATTCAGCTATTTACCATCCCCTTTTCCATTGCTTATATACCAAAGTCTATTACTCCTAATGCTAATCCTTATATTTCTAAACTGTCTCATCGCTCATTAAACTATACCTATGAACAAATGCATGCTAATCCCAAATTAATGGGTAAAAAACAAAGCGAAATTACCCTTCACTTAACCAATAAAACATCTTTTTATCCAAAGTCTCATCCTAATGGTTTATATTTATCTCAAAATAAAATTTTAGAAACGTTTTCTATTAAAGAAACGAACCGTTTATATCGTATCACTATTTCTGGCTTTAATCTTGATTCGCCAAAAATTATAAAAGAATCAAAAAAACTTATATTTGATTTTCCCAATACGGTTACCCTTCTATCTCCCTTAAAACGTCTAAATAAAGCTAACTTTCGTTCTGTTCGTACCTCACAGCTATCTTACTCTCCTCTTGTTTCCCGTTTTGTTTTAGATTTTAATAACCATGTTCCTACGTATACCATTGAAAAAAAGAAACACTTATATATTATTTCATTTAAAAAACCTAAATCGCCTCGGGTGGTAAAATCCAAACGGTATTCTAAATCTCGTTATCCAAAATCATTACGTAATAAAGTTATTGTTTTAGATGCTGGCCATGGTGGACGAGATCCAGGTGCTGTTGTTGGCAAGCGTTTATATGAAAAAAAATATACGCTTGATGTTGTTCAACGTGTTAAAACATTACTTGAAAAAGAAGGCGCTTATGTTATTTTAACACGCAATGGTGACTATACACGTAGTTTACCTCGTCGTACACGCATTGCTAATCGTCAAAAAGGAGATTTGTTTGTTAGTGTTCATTTTAATACTTTTTCATCCTCAAAAGCACATGGTTCTAAGTCTTTTTATTATAAAAAGAAGGATAAACGATTAGCCTTATCTATTCAAAAACAATTAAGAAAAGATTTGTCTCTTAAAAGTAATGGTATTAAACGAAGCCGTTTTTATGTTTTACGCCATACAAAAATGCCTGCTGTTCTTATTGAACCCTTATTTTTATCTAATCCAAAAGAGAAAAAACTGTTACTCTCTACATCCTTTCGTAACGCCTTAGCTTCCTCTATTTTTAAAGGCATTAAACAATATTACCGTCGTTAATGATTTCTTTTCTTACATCAGGTTAGAAAATTGGTGTTTTGTGGTATGGTTTAGTCATGAAATGTACGTTTTATGGCGTTTGTGGTTCTTATCCTTCTATTAGCCCTGATAGTTTGCCTATTAGGCATACCGCTTGTGTTGCTATTGAAACTACTGATTTTCTCGTCATCTTTGATGCTGGCTCTGGTATTATCAATCTGGGACATAGCATTCGCGATGTATCAAAACCTATCTTTCTTTTATTTAGTCATTTTCACTATGATCATATTATTGGTCTTCCGTACTTCTCTCCGTTATATGATCCTCGGCATAATATTACGATTCTTCATCCTAATCCCAAAAAAATAAATTCCATTTTAGCTAAAATTTTTAATTCTGATTTTTTTCCTATTCCTTATTCTCAGCTTCCTAAACCCATTGATGTTCGCCCCCTTGATTTTTGTAAGCCTTATAATTTCTCTATAATCCCTTATTCTCTTAATCATCCTGGGGGGTGTCTTGGGTATCGTTTTATCTATCATGATACCTCTGTTATTTATGCAACTGATAACCAATTAGATACTAATAATTTAAATGATTTTTCTACACTTTTTAAGTGTAGCTCTCTTTTGATTCATGATTGCTACTTTTTTGATGAATCTCAGGAAAATCTTAAGACATGGGGCCATACGTTTTTACCGGACCTTCTCTCCCTTTCTTTATCCTCTAATATAGATCACTTGTGTCCGTTTCATTTTAAACCGGATATTAATCATGCTTATCTAAACTCTATGAAACACTTTGTAGATTCTACATTAAAAGAAAAGCAATCGCCTATGTCCTGCACATTTGCTTATGATGGTTTCTCTATAGATCTTTAAATTTTTATTATTCAAACCAATCATCGCGTTGTTTATTCTTCGATTTTTTCTGTTGTAAAAATATCAATAGTTCCTTTTTTCCAACCTTCTTTTTGGATTCCGGCCTTTTTCGATAATTGTTCTAATAATTCTTTTTTTTTCCATCTTTGTTCAATAGCAACCTGAGGTAAGAACACTGATGATCGATCAGAAACGTGTAATCGTAATCCATGTGTTCCTAATTCAATCTCATCGATTGTTTGGATGGTTTTTAAAGGAGATAAAATGGATATCTCAATTAAGATTTGTGATACCTCTTGTAATGTTACTGGATCAAAGCGTGGGTCCGCAAAGGCTGCTTTTTTGGACATGTCATATACATTTTTAAACAGTGGGTTTTGAGACTCTAGTTGTCCTATACAGCCTCTTAATGTCTTGTTTTTATATAATGTAATAAAAACACTTCTTATCTGATTAAATTGCTTTTGATAGGGTTCTAAGATTACTGTCGTTTGTTGATCTAACTCTTCGTTAATACTTTCTCTTGCTAAGTGTAACAATGCTTTCATCTTCTAATAAAACCTAAAACTATTATAGCCTACTACAGAGCTGAAATCGCCTGTTACCATACCAGAGTGATAATACGTTAAATGCTCTGCTGTTTGTATCTCCCATTGATTGAGAATTGTCATCATAATTAAGAGTGGGCCTAGTCCGCATAATTGAATTGTCTTTTTTTCTTGTTCTATTTTAAGTTTTTCTATATTTTTTTCTTTTATCAATGCTACCGCCTTTAAATCTTTTTTTTTTGCTTGCTCGGCTGACAAAAAATGAGAAAAATCGGTTGAGGTAATCACTAATGTTTCTTCTGCATTACAGTTTTGGTTAATACTATGAGCTATATCTTCTATTAACTTATTGTTATACTGACCTATTACGATTGGAATTATCGTTATGCTGGGGTGTAGTATTTGTAAAAAGGGTAAAATAACTTCGATTGAATGTTCATTTTTATACGCCTTTGGTTCATAGATAATATGCTCATTCGTTTTATTTTTAAGGATTACTTTGACTTTTTTTTCATCAATGTGCATATTTCCTAATGGTGTTTCATAGGCTTTTTTGTCTAATATACTTGCGCCAAAAAATTGATAGTGATGCGATGGACCTACTATAACGGCTGTTTTATATCGTTTGGTTTGTGTGTCATATATTGATTCAGCAGCAACGCTTCCTGAATATCTATAGCCTGCATGAGGCATAATTATACCTGTTGTATCTTCTTCTTTTTTGTACGTTAATGAGTTAAAAAATGTTGTAATACTGCTTTCTAATTCGTGTCTTGTATTGGGGTAAAATAAACCGGCAAAACGTGACTCCTGAATCATTATTTCTTATTAGCTTTCATTCGTTTACCATATTTTTTATATTTATGTTTTCTCATTTTTTTTCGTCTTTTTTTGATTAAACTTCCCATACTCACCTCCCATATCAGCGGCCGATCATATTATCATAATTTTTTCTTAGAGCATACTGTCTTTTTGTTATTTCTTTTTTGGTTTCATTCATTACTAATTTAAGAGATTTTATTTTTTTGGGGCTAGCATAGTTATTTATATTCTCTATTACTTTTTGCTCATACAGTGTTATTTCTGAATACCAACAAGGGTTATTAATAGCAATAAAACACTGATCTTTTTTTATATAATTAAACTGTAGATTTTTTGCTAAAACAGCTCCCACTATTTTTTTCCACTTTTTTCTTACTGTATATGAAACCTTTAAATCCTGCATAATATCTGTATTTTGATCTAAATATATACTTGCCTTATCCATAGGCTATTTCTCCATTTTGAATCGATACGACTTGCTCATCATAACTTAAAAACAACGATTCCTTTCGGGTTGTTGCATAAAATAATTGCATATTTTTTTTCATATACGTTAATAACTTCTGTTTATTGTCATCATCTATTTCAGCAAATGTATCATCTAATAATAAACAAACAAGCGTTTTTTTTTCTTTTAGTCTGTTTATTTGCGCCAGTCTAAATAAAATAGCAAAACACCGATTTATGCCTCTCGAAAAAAAATCAAATATGTGTTTTTTGTTTATCGACAAAGAAAAATCATCTCTTTGTGGCCCAGAAAGCGTGTATTTTAAAATTTTTTCTTTTTCCGTATCTGCTTCTAATGTTTTATAAAAAGCCTCTTCATAGCTTTCCTGACCTGTTTGTATTATACGCTTAATATCGTAGGAAACCTCAACGTTATCATCTAATATCATTATCTCTTGTTTTGCCCTATTGATTTCGTTCTCTATATCTTTTAAGGCTTCTTCTCTTTTTTTAACAAGTATCGCCCCACGTTTTGCTAATGTTTCATTGAGTGTTTTTATCAAGACTAAGTCACACTGTTCTTGTTTTAAGTATTTATTCTTTTGTTTTAATACGGTTTCATATTCTTTTAATAACACCTCATACTCTTGGCTTTGTAAACAACAAAATTTATCTAATAATTTTCTTCTAAAACCTGGGTCTTTTTGAAAAATATGTAAAGCATCAGCGGATATATAGTCACAAAAATGTGTTTTTAATTGGTTTTTTTTTATACTTTTTGCGTTTTTTAAAATCTCTTTTTGTCCATTACGTTTGTATCGTATATAGCGTCTTTCTTTCTCTTTTTCGTTTATATCAATTCCAATAAAACACTCTTCTTTTTCTTCTTGCATCACCTTGTCTAGATCCTCCTGAATAGGCGATTTAAACTCTATAGCAAGTGAGATCGCTTCTAATATAGAGGTTTTCCCCTGATTATTATCACCATAAATGAAACAATGTTTTTTATCTAATAAATCGATCACTATTTCGTTTAAATTTCGAACTTGCTTTATCCATACCTTTTGGATCATAACTGTTAGTTAATGTTAGCTTTGGTAATCCGCTGTTCTTATTGGCATGATGATATAAACAAAGTCTTCATTTTCTTCTACTGTTATTTTGCAAGGGCTTAATTCATTGTTAAATGCTAACTGTATATCGTCTGTATTAACGGTTTTTATTACATCTAATAATAATCTAATATTAAAGGCGATCTTAACATCCTCTTCACCGGAAATCCTTTCTAAGCTTACCTCTTCTTTAAAATCACCTAAGCCTTTTGCATTTGCAAAAATAGCAACCTTTTCTTTATCAAATGAAAAGCGAACAACGTTATTTGATGCGGTCGCTATTAAGGCGGCTCTTTCTGCTGCGGCTAAAAACTCTTCTCTTTTTACTTTAAAGCGATTACCTGTTTCTTCTGGTATTACTTGTTTGTAGTTTGGAAATTGACCTTGAATAATACGAGAAATTAAAATAAATTCTTCCATTTTAAATGCAATTTGGTTTTCAGAAATTGTAATATTAACCTCTTTATCTCCTTCAATATTTTGTAGTATCCGGTTGAGTTCGCTCACGGCTTTATAGGGAATAATAGACTCAAAGGTTTGTTCAAATGGCGGAATAGTATGACTTTTTAGTGCTAAGCGATAGCCATCGGTTGCCACAAATAAAAGGGTGTCTTGATTATTTTTTACTAAAATTCCATTTAAAAATTGTTTGGTTTCATCATGTGATACGGCGATCAGTGTGTGTCTAATCAAGCTCTGTAAATCGCTTACGTTTAATGAAAAATTGAATCCTTCATCAATACTTGGAAACACAGGATAATCTTGTGTATGTGATCCTAAAATATCAAAATCTACTTTTTCTCCTTTTATCGATAATTTTTGTGTTTCATCTACAGATATTAGCACAGCCTTATCATCTATTTTAGAAAAGATACTACTTAATGTTTTTGCTTTTACTAAGACACTTCCTTCAGAAACAGCATCTTCTATCATAATGCCATTTTCAATCCCAATTTCTAAATTATTACCACGTAATTTTAGGTGAGTTCCTTTAAGTTCTAAAAAAATATTTTCTAGAACAGGCAATGATGATTTTTGAGAAACTGCTTTTTCAACAACAGCAATGCTTTGTTTTAATTTGTCCGCTTTACATTTAAATTGCATAGGTATCTCCTAAATGAATGGTTTGACTATTATAATATTATTAATTTTAAATAATTTAAATATATTATCGTCATAGTAGGGGGGTGTTAATAAGTGTATAATTTATATTTCTGTTCATATATCGGTTAAATATGGGGGTATAAAAAAATAATAATATCGGGAACTTTGGGGATAAAGAAAATATTATAAAAAATTTTTCACATCTATTCACATCTATTCACAGTTTTTTCACGTGTTATTAAGACTATAGAGATTAGTGTATAGATAAAAAAAAGAACGATTTTTTTGTGAATGGCGGGTTTTGTTTTATATTTGTAGAGCATAATCGTTCTTTTATGCTTAATCTTGTTTTATATTTGTAATAAGGATATTAATAATATTTTTAAGGTTACTATCGCTTTTAATCATTGATTTAATTTTGTCACAGGCATGCATTACGGTTGTATGATCTCGATTACCAAAACTTTCCCCTATTTTTGGTAAAGACATGTTTGTAAGTTCTCTGGCAAGATACATGCAAATTTGACGCGCATGTGCAATGTCTTTGGTTCTACTTTTTGAAGCTAGTTCCGTTGACGATACATTAAAATAATCTCCTACTTTTTTTTGAATGGTTGTAATCGTTAGAGGTTTCTCTTTTTTTATGCCAACTAAATCACGTATTACGGTGCTTGCTATGTTTAGTGTTACCTCTGTATTTAACAAGGATGCATAGGCAAAAATTCGTGTTAAGGCACCTTCCATTTCTCTAACATTTGTTGGGATTTGTGTTGCAATAAAATGAAGAATTTCATCGGTTATTTCATAGTTGTTTAGTTCTGCTTTTTGTTGAAGGATAGCAATTCGTGTTTCTAAATCAGGCGCTTGGATATCTGCTATTAGACCCCATTCAAATCGTGTGCGGAGTCTATCTTCTAATGTTGGTATTTCTTTTGGTGGTCTGTCTGATGTTAATATAATTTGTTTACTTAAATTATATAAATCGTTGAAGGTATGAAAAAACTCTTCTTGTGTTTGTTCTTTTCCTGCTAAAAAATGGACATCATCTACTAATAACACATCAACAGTTCGGTATTTTTGCCTAAATTTTTCTACAGCTCTCATTTTTATGGCATTAATTAAGTCGTTTGTAAATTTTTCACAAGAAACTAATTTTACGGTTAGTTTTTTTTCATTTTGTATGGAATTTCCAATACCATGTAATAAATGTGTTTTTCCTAAGCCGACAGGCCCATATATAAAGAGGGGGTTATATGCTTGTGCAGGTGCTTTTGATACGGCTTCTGATGATGCAAATGCAAATCTATTATTATCTCCGATGATAAAGCTTTCTAAGGTGTATTTTGGATTAAATGATGTTTCTTTGATAGTGTCTGTTGGTTGGTTTTTATTAAACATTTGTAATTGTAAGGGTTCGTTTTTTTTGGATTCTTCTTTTTCGTTAACAATGTAATCTATAATAATTTCATAAGAGATGTCATCACAGTTTTCTCTAATAATTGGCTCACATTTATCTTTTATCCATTCTTTAGAAAATAAATTTGGAACTTCTATCGTTAATATATTTTTTTCAAAGGATTTGGGTGTTGCTGAGGATATTAATGTTTGGTATCCAGCACCGGATAGGTTTTCTTTTAAGCATCCTGTGATTTGTTCCCATAATTGCATCATCTTGTTGATAACTCCTTTGTATATTTAAAATTATCCACAATTTATACACATATTTCAATGATGATGACTTTCTTTTTTTGTTTTCCCTTTCTTTTTTATATTTAAGTATAGAATTAGTGGTAATTTTTTTTTTTTTTGAGCTTAGCTAACTAGAAAACTAATTTTATCCACAAAGTTATCAACAGGTATGTTGACAAGCTGTATATAATTTGTTTTTTTTCCTTTAAATATGTTTAAGAACGGTTTTTATGGATGTTTCGATGGGATCAGTTTCAGAGATTTGATGGGTAGCTTTTGTAATTAGATTTTTTGTTTCTTCTTTTGTATAACCTAATGTTTTTAATGCAAGTGTTAAATCATCAATGTAGGCATTGTTTGTAAACGGATGTGATTTAGTATTGCTTGTTTCTATCATGTTTAATTTATCTTTTAATTCTATGATAAGTCTTTCAGCCATTTTTTTTCCAACACCTGAGATACTTACTAAGCTACTAATATTGTTGCTATAAATAGCGTGAGCTAAGTCTTGAATGGTTTGTTCGGATAAAATTTTGATGGCAACTTTTGGGCCAACACCAGATACGCTTGTTAATTTCTGAAAAAACTCTTTTTCTTGAATCGATAAAAAGCCAAATAAGATTTGCTGATCTTCTCTTACATGAAAATAGGTGAATAATTGAAGAGGGTTTCCTAAAGGAGGTAAGGTTTGTTGATAGGATGATGGGATAATAATTTGATACCCGATTCCATTAACGTCGATGATGATAGAGTCTGATAGTATATTAACAAGGGATCCTTTAATCTGATAAATCATCAGATGTAGTATACAGTGTTTGTTAATGTGATGTAAAATATAAATACATTATGCCTACATTATTTACAAAAATTATTAATAAAGAAATTCCTTCATTTTGTATTAAGGAAGATGAACGCTATTATGCGTTTTTAGATATTAGGCCTATTTCGCCAGGACACACACTTGTGATTCCAAAGATAGAAATAGATTGTTTTTATGATTTACCAGATGATTATATTGGAGATCTTTTTGTGTTTGCTAAGCCTATTGTAAAGGCCATTGAAGCCGTTGTTGATTGCCAACGGGTGGGTAGTATGATTGCTGGTTTAGAGGTTCCTCATGCTCATCTTCATTTGGTTCCCATTATTACAATGGAACGGTTTAGTTTTTCTTTTGCAACCGAAGCTAGCTTAGACTCTTTAGCTACGATGCATAAAAAAATTTGTAACAGGATGTAATTTTTTCTTTACAAAATTGTTTTTGATTTGTTTTTGTTAACAAATTTGTTGTTAGTAAGAAATAGGATTATTGTTTTTTTTATATAATTTTTAATATAAACGATGTTTTGGCATGGTATTTGTTTTAAATAAATTAAGAAACAAGTTAAGGAAGGTTTTTTATGTCATTTACCCTATTCTCCGGGGCAATATTACCCAGAGCAACATTGCCGAAAGATATCGCTGAAAAGCCTTCTGGTTCGCTGTCGCCTGAGTTTTATGTTGGATCGCCAGATGGTTACATAGACCACGAGAGGCGTGAGATGTTGCAGAATTATTTCGAGGCACTTAGGTATTTTGACGAAAAAATTTCGATAGTTAACGAGCTTAAAGAAAATTCAATTGATATTAGTGGAGGTTCTGTTTTTCAGACTGCTTTGGCGGATTCAATAGATAGAACTATTTTTTCTATTTATGACTTAGTAGTATTTCTGATACCTATTGCAGGAGATGTGCTTCCATTAGATACTAGTGAAAGTGATGACGCAGATTTAGCCGAAACAGGAAATAAAGATACTAAGCAAAATGAGGCTAGAAATAATACAGTCTACGCTTTACCTAAAGCAGATAAATTGAAAAAATTAGCTGAGTTACAAAAAGCAGTGAATGATTTACAACATACTTATGATAATCCTGATTATGTTTCTGGTTCTCAAAAACATGTTTTAAACAGCAAAGAAATAAGCATTTTGTTGACCAATGCACGGGCAGTTTATGTTTATTTAGATAGATTGTGTGGGGGGAGGGGGAAATAATAGGATCAGTAATTTTGGGTTATATGGGGAGTAAACTGTCTAGCATTATTTTATTATTTTTAAAATAGGGTTTACAGATTACGGTATCTAGGTGGCTGCTATACAAATATGTTTTAATATCTTTTTTGCTTGTTGATAGTAAACAACAGGCATAGCATTCAAGTTGGGTTTTATATTTTTTAAATAAGGCATCTATGGTTTTGCAATAATCAGTTTTAATTTCAATTAAAATTATCGTTTCTTTTGTGATAGATACAGCATCAGCTCTGCCAGTTAAAATGGCGTCTTCATTTGTATATGATAATGGGTATTCAAACATAAAATTATAGTGTTGAAATTGTTTAAGGCAAGAGGATGTCTGTAGCATTGTTAAGGTTTGTAATATGATTTCTTGAAAGGGTTTGGTTAGTAATTTGTAATGCTGACGTGTTTTGCAGTAGGATTCGAGCTTGGCTAAGGTGCAGTTTTTTGTTGCTAATAGATACATGATGCTTTCGTGTATTAATGTTCCTTTTAGGCTATGCTGGAGCGTGTCTAAAGAAAGATGAGATTTGTTTTTGGGGACTAAATCGGATATTTGTAGACGTTTTTTGGGCTTTTTAAATGTATAGTGCCTGTTTGTTGGAGTTGTTAAAATTTGTTCTTGCTTTTCGGTAGGATGTTGACTGGATGTTGGTGCTTGAAACGTGCAAGGTATGTGGATGTGTTGAGTATCGTTATAAAAAGAAATTGTGTTTTCTGTTTCTTGGAATCGTGGCAATGATTTGAGAAATGAAAGATAGGAATATAAAGGCTTGTTTGTATTTGCATTGTATAAACCTGTTAAACATAACTGTTTTTTTGCACGTGTACAGGCTACATAAAATAAGCGTTTTTCTTCATCTAAAACGTCTTTTTCTTCTTGAGTAAAAAAGGTGTTTCGAATCTCTTTATCGGCTTGGCTATGGGTTGTTGTGTGACAATAGCTTTTGTTTATGATGATGGGGGATGATTTTCGTAATGGGAATACTTTATGACAGCCTAACAGGATGACGGTATCAAACTCTAGTCCTTTTGCTGCATGGATTGTCATAATAGAAATGGGGGTTTCTGTTGATTGAGGCATGTCAAAGGCACTGTCGTGGATGGATAGTTTAAAGGTTAATAGATCGATTAAAGACTCTTTGGTTTGATTATGGGTTTGTTCTAACTGGATTAAAAGGGATAGAAATATTTCTATTTGATAGGATCCATTTGGAGTTTCGTTAACATAGCGGGAGAATGGTTCTGAATATAACACGGATGATAATAGGGCTGATAAGGATGTCGTGAGTTTTTCTTTTTCCCAGGTTTTGACGGTTGTTTGTGTTGTTTTGATTTGTTGTATGATGTATGGATCTAGGGATTTATACTTTTTTAAGCAATATGATAATTTATTTAAGATACCATCTTCTTTGTTGGTAAAAATTAATTGGCATGTTTGCATGCTTAACTTAAATAATGGGGATTGTAGTAAGGAAACCCAGGAGTGGTAGTCGTTTGGATATATCCATACTTTAATTAATAAGTAACAATCAATAATGAGTTGTTGTGAAAAAAAACCTTTTTGTTTATCGGTTTGTACAGGAAGGCCTTTATGTTTTAAATAGTTAAATATTTTTTCGCAATATTGCCTTTCTCTTGCTAAGATCCCAACTGTTTCTCCTTTTTTAATGGACTGGGATAGGTAGGTATAAATAGTGTGGAATTCTATGGTTTCATCGGTAGTATCTTTTAAAAAAAAGCAGTGGAGGGAGCCGTCACTATGTTGTTGTGACTGTAAGGGGGTAAACGGGGTAATGGTGGGGGTTGTTTTTTCAAAGATATACTTAAAAATAGGGTTTAGTGTGGAAAGTAATGCAGGGCTTGTTCGAAAGTTATCGGTAAGGGATATAACACGACACGTATGGGGGTTATTGGTAAATGTGTGAGTTAAGGTATTAAAAAAGGATAATTGTGCACCACGGAATCGATAGATGCATTGTTTGGTATCTCCTACTAAAAATAATTTTTTTTGGTTATAGGGATCGATTGTGTGGGTGAGTTTGGTAATGATATCCCATTGTTCAGGATCGGTATCTTGGCATTCATCTACCATAATATATCGATAGGTTTCTTGTAAGGATGTTTGTATCTGTTTAATAGTTAGTAGCTCGTTTGTTTTTTTGATTA
The DNA here is from genome assembly GCA_002716725.1 of bacterium. Classification (GTDB taxonomy): domain Bacteria; phylum Margulisbacteria; class Marinamargulisbacteria. The sequence goes on from PBBX01000036.1 coordinate 27,054, forward strand.
AATCATTATAATCTAAGCTTATTTGAGTGTTTTTTAGGTCTGTGTAATGGGTGTCTGCTTCTTTATATAACTGAAGTAAGGCTTGTGTTAAGGGCGTAAATGATCGTGTTTGTTTTTCTGTATAGGCATGGATAGTATGACTATGTTTAAAGCAGGTTAATAAATCATTTTCTAGTCGTGTTTCTGTGTGTTCTAGTAAATAGTTTTCGATGGCTTTATGATTTTTTTCGAGTGCTTTTTGGATACATAATCGGATGGCTTTTTTGGCTAAAAACTGGCTTTCATCATCACTTAAAACAGAGGCTAGGGGCGATATGTTTTGCTGAAAGGCATAGTGTTGTAGTAGGTGTTTGCAAAATCCATGGAAGGTGGTAATGGGTGCTTGGTATAAAAGCGGGATGAGTGTTTCAAAGTGTGGATCTGTTTGAGATTTTTTATGAATGTTTTTATAAATTCTATGAAGACATTCTGAGGCTGCTTTATTTGTAAATGTTAGGGCGAGAATATGCTGTGGTTTTAATGTAGGGTCTTGTCTTAATAAGGTGCAATATCGGTCTACAAATAAGGTTGTTTTTCCAGAGCCAGCACCCGCTTCTACTAAAATGTTTCCTGTATTTAGGATGGCTTCTTTTTGTTTTTTGGTTAATTTCATTGATTTTTTTGATTAGGGTTACGGCAGGTAATGGTATTTTCGCAGAAATGGCATTGAGAGGATGTGTTTTTAATATAGGGACTTAGTTTAGGGTGTGCTTCATGAGTGAAATGATTATCTTGTATTAATTCTATTAGAGAGTGAATGTGATTTTTGATGGTTTTTGGAAATGATGGTGTTAATAGAAAGGGTCTTTTTCGTTTTTCTATGTAGGTTTTTTTGAATGATTCTTGGCATGCGGGGATGGTTAATGATGTTTTTTCTTGGTTATGAATTTGAAAATAAATAAGGGCCTCTATTATATCGGTTTGTTTACATAATAAATAGATGGGCAGTTGTAAGGATTTTCCGTTTTTAATATCGGAGGGGGAGGCTATGTTTTTTCCTGTTTTATAATCGATAATAACCTTACCTGTTTTTGTTTGAAATAGAGCATCTACCACACCTTTTATGATCGTTTGATTGATAGTAATATGGTGTTTTGTTTCGGTGTTTATGGGGCTTAATAAGTAGTCGTTATCATGATAAATATCGATGATTGAGTGAACAAGGCCGGGATTTGATTGATGACCTAATAACTTATGACGTTTTATTGTCCATATGGCATTGTTAGGATAGTTGCTTAATATGTTCTTGCAGATTTTTATAAGTATGTTTAAGGATGTTTTTTTAGTTGGGGGAGGGTGTTTTATAAGCCATTTATTAAATGCTTCCATGATTTGATGAATCACGATTCCCCATTCTTTAGCAGATATATTTTGTTGATCGGGTTCTAGGGGATCTAACTTTAAAACGTAATATAACCAAAACTTGTAGGGACATGATTGGTAGGTATCAATCATTGTTGCTGATAGTTCTGAAAAGGTTATTTTGTCGTTTTTGTTGATAATGTTTTTATTTGTTTTATTAGTATTTTTACATTTTAATGGTCTTTTTTTAGGGTGCATTTCTTTCCAGATAGCGGGCTCTGTTTTTATTATGTTTAGTGGGATGGTTTGTGTATCATGTATCGTTTTAGCGGAGCTTAACCAAAGCGTATTATCATTACTATGTAGGTTAATAAGATGCGAGTTTAAAAGCGAGTGGCTAGGGTTCGTGCGTGTGGGTTGGTATAGTGTTTTTAATGTTTCGAAGTAGTCTTTTTTAATATCAATGTTTTGATACATGCTGTGGTTAAGGCCTAGTATAAAATTGATTGTATGTGGTTTAAACAATGTTGTTTCAATGTGCTCTATACTTATTATCTGTGTTTGTGTATCCGCTTCATGATACTGATGGTTTAGTGTTTGTATGAGCCAATCGCAATATAGACTGGAATAGTGTTCGGATGGTGGCAGCGTGTTTAGGTATGTTAATTGAATGGCTATAAAATCTAATAATTTTTCTTTGGATTTATAGGCATCCTTGTTGGTTTTTTCTAGTGTATTGAACACATTAAAGTAACGTATAAAGGGGATAAAAACCTCAAGCCATTTTGAGGGAGTTTTAGTTTCTATTAATGTTTTATGATAGGTATATATGCCTATTATGTTTTCTAATTGGGTTTCTAGTGTTGTGTGGATGCTAGTTTTATCGTTTTGTTTTATGGCTTTTAGTGTTGCTTTAATGGTTTCTATGGGCGACTGTTTATTATGATTGGGGATGTATTGTTTTATATGCTGGATGTTTATTATCGAATCATTTTGATTCATGTAGTGTAGCCAAGGATGACTTGTCATGGTTGTAAGGCTTTCAAGGGAGAAAGGGGTTTTAATGAATGTTAATAAACTAACAAAACTATCTATTATATTTTGAGTGATTTCTCTTTTTTTAAGTGTGTTTACGGCGATATTATATTTTAGGAGTATTTGATTAATACTTTGTTTGTAAGCAGGGTTTTTGGGGATAATAATACGAAACGTGGTGTTTGGGTTTTTGTTTGATAGCGTGTGGATCTTATGAAGGGTGGCTTCTATTTCTTGATTATGTGTTTCGTATTCTTTGATTGTGGCGGCATTTAGCGGGTTTAAGTGTTCTTCAAAAATTGAGTTTATGTTAGGAAAGGAGTGCTCTAACCAGTTAATTTCATGTTCAAAGCTAGTATCTAATAGCCAGGTTGATGGTGTTTTTTGTAAAGTGTTATAAAGGCAGTGTTTAGACCATGGTTCAATAAATGATGTATTTATAAATACGAGTTCTGTAATAGCTGCCAATTTTGGTGAAGAAACACGTGTTTTGTAATACGATTTAAGGTTGATGGTGTAGGTTTGACTAAGGTATTGGGTGAATTCTTGATATAGATCGGTTAAGAGAGCGGTTGTTTCACTATCAAATAATGTTTTTTTTGTTTTATATGGGTCGTTTGTTATAGCATACTCTATAAAATAGAGTATTACATTTTCCATTAACGTATAGGACTGATAGAGTGTTTTGCGAAAGGCATTGTGTTGAAAATGGGATAGGTAAGTTTTTAGATATAATATAAGAAAGGGTTTGTTATGGGCATACGTTTGAGAGTATGATAGGTCGATTAAGTCAGATATGGAGATGATGAGGGGGGGGATTTCGATGGCTTCATTTTGATGCAGGGTTTCTTCCAAATTGCTTACATGTGCTTTGTTGTTGCAGATGATGGCTATTTGATGGGGGAGATAGCTAATGGATGTTAAGAGAGCTTGGAAGCCTTTTGAATTTGTGATGGGGATGTTTGTTGTTTTGTATAGGTGGTGGTTTTTCATAAATAGGAGTATAGCATATTGAAATACTTAATTTTTATTATTCTCTAGTTTAAGCGTTGCTTGTATAGGCATTTAGTTGATGTAGGACTCCCTTTTATTCTAGATTTTTTTAAAGTATTTTATCTTAGGTTTCACGTTAAACATTGAGGTGTTGGTTTTTTTTTGTTGCAATGGATTTATTCTGGTGCGTTGCTGCTTTTTCATCAGTTGTGGGGTATTAAATGCAGGGGGCTTAGTTATTTATCAGGCTATTTACTGTGAGGGGTTGTTGGGGAAGGGGGGGCTTTAGTCGGGGTCGAGTTTGGGGGCTCCTTCTATGTTTTCTGCCGAGGTGCTTGTCAATCTTGTTGTCTGAGGAAATTATGTCTATTCCGGGAGGCTTAATTTTTTCTAACTGGCCCACATTTGTGTTGCAAACAAAAAATAAAAACAAGATAAGATTATACGGCCCCTAAATTTGTTTAAAACACATTGATTTGAATATTAATAACACCTGTCAACATCCGTTAAACTAAACCATTAAACCTTCCTACCTAGAACGCCGTTAATATAGGTCATTTTTATATAGTTATCGAGGAAAATAGACAGTTGAGATGGGTTGACGGGGTTTTTTAATGATCAGCAACACGAAGGTGGGCCGGTTAGTAATTTTTTTGTATGGCCCTATGTATTCTTTGTCAAGAATTATGGTCCGATTAAGTTGTGTTATCGAGGTAGTCTTTAGTGGGGGGGAGATAAGTGTGCTTATGATTGGAGGAGAATAGGTGTCGTTTGTGTAATGATTCACGTGAAACATTACCCTCTTAATCGTGATTTAGAGTTGTTTATAGTGATTATTGAGCGTATATGGATGATTTTAGAGGTGATGTGGTTTTTATCGGGGTATGTTTTAGGAGGGCTTCCTACAGTAAATTTTTATTATGGGGTTGCTAATGCTGTGATTTTTTATATAGAAAACGCAGTTAAGTGAATTATGTTTGATATTTACAATTTAGGCGTGGCGATTATGGGGGGATTAATAGAGGGTTTTTTCTCTTAGATTCAATAGGGCCTGTTAGGAATAGAGGATCAGATGGTGAATAATGAGGATGGATCTTGTTGTGATTTTGTAGCTCGAGGACTAGTCTACTCTTTTTTATATATAGTAAAGGGGTATATTAAAGAGGAGCTTGTGATTTCTTTTGTTAGTGAAGGGGGTTATGTTTCGTGTTTTGTATCGTAGTCTTGATCGTTATTCGCTGTATGCCAAGAATGATGGTTTGGATGATGGGTTTCGGTCTCTTTATTTGTAAATAGTTAGTGAGTCTTGTTGCTTGTTTTTCCCTTTTTTAATACACTGGTTTTATGTTTGATGCTGTTGTTGATGCTAATGTTAATCGTGTGAGTGAGGGGTTGAGGGTTGTTGAGGAGTATGTTCGTTTTGTTCGTTCTCATGCCATTTATACATTAAAGCTTGCTGAGATTCGTAAGAAAGTTAATCGTTTATTTCCTCAGTCTACAGGGTGTTTAGTTGCAAGGCGAGTCGATAGGGATGTTAGGGCCAAAGAAGCCCCTAATAAAAGGGCGGATATTCAGGATGTTTTGATTGCTAATTTTAAAAGAGTTGAAGAGGGGCTGCGTGTTTTGGAGGAGTATTCGGGGGAGCTTGCTTGTAATGCTTTGCGCTATGATGTATATGAGCTAGAGGCGGCTATTTTATTGCTTTCTAAGAAGCCTCTTATTAAAAAGGGGGTTTATTTGATCTCTGATGATGTCTCTCGTTTAAAAGAAGGGGTTCGATTGGGGTGTTCGTTGGTTCAGCTTAGAGATAAGTCGTCGTCAAAGGAGGTGGTTTATAATAAAGCTAAAGCGGTTTCCTCTTTTGTTGCTGATTTTGATGTTCCGTTTATTGTAAATGACTTTTTAGATATCGCTATGTTGGTTGATGCGGATGGCTTGCATACAGGGCAGGATGATTTGGCTGTTAGTGATTTGATATCGTTGTGGGGGCGACATAAGCTATATGGGCGAACCACGCATTCTTTAGCTCAGGGAGAACTTGCTAAATCACAAGGGGTTGATTATGTTAGTGTGGGCCCTATTTGGGAAACGCCTTCTAAGCCAGGGCGTGAGGGTATTGGGTTTGATTACTTAGAGGCGGTTAAATCTCTGGATATTGCTTATGTCGCTATTGGGGGGATTGATGATAGTAATGTTTCTGATATTATGGCGTATTCGCCATTTATGATTGGAGTTATTCGTTCATTTAAGTCTATTTCTGATTGGCAGGCTCGTTTTTTTTCATGATTTATTAATTAGTGTTTGAGTATAAGTTTTTGATTTGCTATAATTACTAGGTTTGGAAAAAAATAGTTAAAAATAGGAAGGGCAATGGATGTAATTGTATTGGTTGGGACTCAGTTTGGTGATGAAGGAAAGGGAAAGATTACGGATATTTTGGCAGAAGATTCGGATTATGTTGTTCGATATCAGGGGGGGAATAATGCAGGGCATACGGTTTGTGTGGGGGAAAGCACCTTTAAGTTACATTTAATTCCTTCAGGGATACTTTATGATAGCTGCTGTTCTGTTATTGCAAATGGCGTTGTTTTAGACCCTGCTGTTATTTTGCAAGAAATGGAGACGTTGCGGAATCAGGGTATTACGGTAGACCCTTCAAAGTTAAAAATTTCTAGTATTGCTAATGTTATATTGCCCGTTCATAGAAAGCTAGATTCTAAGCAGGAGTCTAAGCGGCATCATGAAAAGATAGGGACGACAGGAAAGGGGATTGGGCCTGCGTATATGCATAAGGTTGCTCGCACAGGGATACGGGTTCAGGACCTATTAAAAAAGGATCTATTAAAAAAGAAGCTTCTAAAGCAGAATTGGGGAGAGGTTTATGGTGAGGATGAGTATGATTTAGATCGCGTTGTTGATGAGTATCATGGGTATGGTTTGCAATTAGAGCCTTATATGGTGGACTCCTCTCTTTTTGTTAATAATGCTATTGATTCTGGAAAATCGATTATTATGGAAGGCGCCCAGGGAACCTTGCTTGATGTTGATCATGGAACTTATCCTTATGTGACCTCGTCTAATCCTGTGGCGGGTGCAGCTTGTGTGGGTGCGGGGATTGGCCCTCATAAAATTAAGAAGGTTATTGGGGTGACTAAGGCGTATTTGACTCGTGTGGGAGAAGGCCCTTTTACAACGGAATTACACGATCGTTATGGAGAGTATTTGCGTGAAAAGGGTGGGGAGTTTGGAACAACGACAGGGCGTCCTCGTCGATGTGGATGGCTTGATTTGGTTGTTTTAAAATATGCCATTCGGGTTAATGGGATTACTGAAATTTGCTTAACAAAATTAGATGTTTTAGATGGTTTGGATAGTATTAAGGTGTGTACCCGGTATAAGACTGTGGATGGGGAGTTGTTGGATGAATTTCCACTTGATTTGGAAGTGTATTCTTTTTGTGAGCCGATTTATGAGACCCTTCCAGGCTGGAAGGAGGATATATCGCAGATGACTGATTTTTCAGAGTTGCCTGAGTCGGCAAGGGCTTATGTGGAATATATAGCCTTGCATACCGGTGTTCAAATTAAAATGGTTTCGGTTGGGACAAGGCGTAGGCAGACGATTCATTTGATTACACGTTAGATGCTTTAGTGCTGGGTGCTTACCCATGATGGGTCAAAGCTTGACCATTTCATAGAGCTTACTCTGCATTTTCGTTCAGAATTTTCGCTTTTAAATTCTATTACGCCATCCATGATATATTTAACATTATTTAGGGTTGTCTCATCGACAGTCCCTTCTTCTAATACAAATAATGTTGTTACGCCGCCAAATGCCACGCCAGTCCTGGCGATTTGATTTAAGAATCGTTGGGTTGCGCCCAGCTCGAAGCTAATTAATAGGCTGGATATGGAGTCTATTAGGCGTCTTCCTCCTTGTTTTGTCTGAATGCTTTGGCCTATTTCATTGCTTGCGTCGGATATTATTCCTGCCAGTTGGTTTAGTTCTAATGTGCCTGATACAGCGAATTTTTCGTTTTCATTTGGTGTTAATGATGACCATGAGTAGGCATCTATAAATCTTAATAGATTTTCTTTTTCATATTTTTCGGTTGTTATTTTTGGGTTTTCTTCTAATTTCTTCCTTGTTTTTTTTGGGTCGTCGTCTATGGCTATTATGAGAGAGCTAGCTTTGTTTAGTAATCCTTTTGTAATGAAGTTTCGGCAAAATGTTGATTTTCCTGAGCCGGTTTCTCCTACTATGAGGATGTTTGATCCCACGGGAATGCCTCCTTTAAGGGAGTTGTCTAGCTCAGGGTTTCCTGTGCTGCAGTATCGTGTTTCACGTGAAACACGATTTGTGGGGAGGGGAGCTGCTTTTTTCTTAGATTGAAATTTTTCTATTAATGTTTGTGATCGTGCTTTTAAGTCTTCTACATTAAAGGGTTTGATTATATAGTCGTCTGCGCCTTCTTCGAAGCCTGTTAGTTTGTTGTATTCATCTCCTAGTGCTGATAATAGGATGATAGGGGTTTCTTCTAGGGATGTTTCTTTTCGTATTCGCTTGCATACTTCGAATCCATTTACTTTTGGCATGACGATATCAGATATGATTAAGTCAGGCTTTTCTTTTAGGGCAAGCGAGATGGCTTCTTCTCCGTTTTCTGCGGAGAATATGGTTGCGTCAAGGTCTCTTAGCATGATTTCTAGTAACGTTAATATGTTTGTTTCGTCGTCTGCGATAACTATTTTTGTCATATTTATAGTGCTTGTCTTAATACAATGCCTCTGTTGGGAAGGATTTCAAAGCTATACTCGGATAGGTCGATGCGGGTTCCTCTCATTTTTCGAATGGATATGGTCCTGATTCGTTTGTTGCTTTGTGGGAGTAGCTTGAGGTGGATAATGCCTGATGATGCAAATTCTTCTATTCCAAAAAAACTGACCTTGTTTGATCCTACAGGTATATATGAGGTTAGTAGGGTTGTGCAGTTTTCTATTGATTCGATTTCAAAGATTAATGATCGGATATATTCAATTACGTCAGGGATGGTGGTGTCGGTTAGGATGAGTGGGGCTATGGGGTCTATTACGATTCGTGTTGGGTTAATTGATTTTATATAGTCGGTTATTTTGCTTACGATTAACTTGTAATCCAGTGTGTTTCCTTCTTTGTCTTTGCTTGAGCCAAAGTAATTGGTTATGTCGATTATGTTTAGGCTTTCGTTTTGGAGGTGGTGTTGTAAGTCCCATCCTAGAGCGCGTGCATCGTTTATAACATGTTCGGGTTTTTCGTCTATGGATATATAGATGGTTTTTTCGTTATGTTTAAGACCTTCTAGAAGAAATTGTAGAGAGAGTATGGTTTTTCCTGTCCCGGGTTCTCCGGATATTAGGTAGGATTTTCCGGTTGGGAAGCCTCCGTATGTAAGTTGATCGAGGCCTTCTATGCCAGATTTTGTTCTTGTTTGTTCTTTTGTTTTGTTTTGCATGAGTATAGTTTTACTATAATTCATCCACTTTTTACTTGCAAGCAGTTCTTATTTGTTTATTTTATTAATTTGTGGTGCTATTATTGTGTTAGATATGTCTGGGTTGTCTTATGTTATTTCTATATCTAATCAGAAGGGTGGTGTTGGTAAAACGACTACGGCCATAAACTTGGCTTCTTTTCTTTCGGTTGAAAGCAAGCGTGTTTTGCTTGTCGATTTAGATCCCCAGTCAAATGCTACTTCAGGTGTTGGGGTTGATCACGATCGATTAAATGGGGATGTTTATGATGCCTTAACTAAAAAGAAGCCTGTTTCTGACTGTATTTATCCTACCGCATTTGATAGTCTTCATATTTTACCTTCAACACAAAATCTTGCTGCTTTGGAGTTAGAGTTGGTAGAGCATGTTTCACGTGAAACATACTTAAAGGAGTTGTTAAAGCCTTTAAAGGATGTTTATGATTTTATTATTGTGGACTGCCCTCCATCGTTAGGGCTTTTAACATTAAATGGCTTGGTTGCCTCTGATTACGTTTTAATTCCTGTTCAATGTGAATATTTTGCTTTAGAGGGGATTTCTCATTTGGTAAGCACATTAGAAAATGTTCGCTTGCATTTGAATCCTGATTTAGAAATTGCGGGCATATTATTAACGATGTTTGATCGACGGACTGCTTTAAATAGAGAGGTTGTTGATAATGCGCGGCGTTTTTTTAAGCGGTTAGTATTTCAAACTATTGTTCCAAGAAATATAAAGTTAACAGAAGCCCCTAGTCATGGTATTCCTATATTATTATATCAGCCTAATTGTGCTGGTTCGGAAGCATATTTAGATTTAACAAAGGAGGTTATGAATCGTGTCAAAAAATGAAAAACAAATATCTAAGTTAGGGCGAGGCCTTGATGCTGTTTTTGGGCGTTCTTTTGTTGGGGGTGGTAGGACTATTGTAGAAATTCCTGTTGAAAAGATAAAGGCAAATGACTATCAGCCTCGTACGATGTTTGATGAGTCTGCTTTAAATAAGTTGATTAACTCAATTAATAAAAATGGGTTGGCTCAACCTATTTTGGTAAGGCCTCTTGATGGAGGCTTTTACGAATTAATTGCAGGAGAGCGGCGTCTAAGAGCATGTCGAATGGCGGGGTTTAAAGCCGTTCCTGCTATAATAAAGGATGTTTCTAATTTAGAATCTCTGCAGTTAGCGTTAGTTGAAAATTTAGATCGTGAGGATTTAAATGCGTTAGAAGAGGCAGAGGGATATCAGCGTTTAATTTCTGAGTTTAACTATACGCATAGTATGATTGCTGATTTGTTTGGGAAGAGTCGATCTGCTGTTACAAATTTGTTGAGGCTTATTTCATTGCCTGATAATGTAAAGAGTGCAATTCAGCATAATTTGATTTCAGAAGGTCATGCAAGGGCTCTTTTGGGATTGGATAATAAAGCTAATATTGGGGATTTATTAAAGCAGATTATAGATGATAGATTAAGTGTTCGAGATGTTGAAAATAAGGTTGCTTCTTTCAATAATCAAACAGAGCAGTTATCGATGTTGTCTTCTGAGGAAGAGGTTGTTATTGATAAGCATATGCCATTTTTTGATCGTATCAAGACGAATTGTTTGGAAAAAGGGGTAACGGTTAAATGCTCTGGGTCTATTAAAAAAGGACGTGTTTCTTTTTCTTATTCATCAGAAGATGAGTTATATAAACTGGTAGATTTGTTTTCTCCTAAATAGTTTTTTTTAGATATACGTAATTATTGTTTGTGACAAATGTTACGCTTTTATTGTTTTTGTAGATCTCTTGTTGGTTTTTGCTAATGGGGATATAAATAGTTACATTTTTTAGATGTAATTTTTTGATGATTGTTTCGATTTTTTCTAGAGATGCAAACGCTTTTGCCGTAATAATATGAGGGCTTTTTAATGGGGTCCATTCAAATAGATTTTGATGGACGATGCTTATATTATTAAGATTGAGTTCTTGTTTTACTGTTTTAAGAAAACGTGTCTTACGTGATTTTGATTCTATTGCATAAATTGTGTTTTGATCATTTTGTATGGCAATTGGGATAGAGGGTAGGCCTGATCCGGAGCCAAAATCAAAGAGAGTTGTGGGGCTATTGGTGATTATTTTGGCAAGCGTAAGGCTATCTTGGATATGAAACTCTAATACATCATATGCTTTTTTTGAGTAAATATTGGTGTGCTCATTGTAATCTTTTAATAGTTTTATGTAGGTTTCTAATTTCTTTTTTTTATGGACCATTTATGTGCGATGTTATGGCTATATTAATGTGGTGTTGGTTGCAGTTCTTTTTTTAAAGATCGGCTGTTATTATGGCATATTGCAATCGCTAATGCGTCAGCTGCATCATCGGGTTTTGGTTTTTCTTTTAAATTTAAAAGTTTTTGTACCATATATTGTACTTGGGATTTGGCAGCTTGCCCATATCCAGAAATGCCCGATTTTATTTGTGTTGGGGTGTATGATTCAATAGGAATTCGGGAGGCTTGTGCTATTAATAGATATATTCCTCTGGCTTGTGCTACAGATAATGCTGTTTTAGCATTATTGTTAAAGAAAAGTTCTTCAATGGCAACTTCGTTAACCTGATTTTCGGTTAGAATTTTTTTAAAGGCGGATGCAATAATTTCTAATCGTTCCGGCAGTGTTTTGTCTGAGGGGGTTGTGATGATACCAAAATCACACACTGTGATTTTGGATCCTTTAACGTGAATAATGCCATAGCCTGTTGTTGCTAAGCCAGGATCAATGCCTAGTATTTTCATGTTTTTTTAAGATTGGATATAACGGTGTATAGGGTGTCATTTGGTTTTACCATAGTGCGGAAATTAATACGTTTGGTTGCTTGTATTTCGGTTTGGTTTGGAGTTGATGGGTCGTTAATCCAGCTTTTTAAGGTAACGGATTTGATATCTGCTATTTTATGCCCGTGTTGATTAAACATGGCTGCATCGCATTGCCAGGTGTTGATGCCTGTTAGCTTTTTATCTTCTAGGTAAGCACAAAGGGTGTCCTCGAGACTCATCCATTGCATGACGCCCATCATTAAAGGGTTTCCTGGGAAGTGTCCTCTAATTAAGGGGTGATGGTCGGGATAAGTATAGCTCGATATAATATCTTCGTTTGTGTCATATAGGGTATCAATTATTATCATTTCAGCTACTTTATGGCGGTTATGTTTTTTTATAGTGCCTATTTCTTTTGTTGGTACATTAAATGACGTTTTTTCAGGCGTATTTGTGTGAGATGTTTGTGTAAAGAAGGCTGTCATTTCGCCTGAAGCAATTATATTTTCTGCTTGATATAGTTCGCCTTTGTATTTTAAGAAATTGTTTTTTGCATTTACACGGTTGACTTTGCCAGAAAGTAAGGTGTTTGCTAAATAATGAGAGACGGCTTGAAAATTTGAAATAGCTGCAAATATTACCATTTCGTCTTTTTTGAGTTTCCCACTTACAACGATGGATGCTAGTGCTAAGATTTCCATTAGGATGGGGGTTTGTAAAACAATGCTTTTATGGCTATGTTCTTTTAAAAATATGTTCCGGTTTAAAGGGTCTTTTTTTTGAATAGATAAGGATAAATTGCCTGAAAAATGCTTTGGATCGGGTATTGTAATTGAATCTAATAATAAGTTTTCATGTCGATGAATGATGTGTTGTTTTATTATTTCTTGGGATAGGGTTTTTGTCAATTTCGTTTCAGCTCCTCTTGAAGATGTTTTATAGATTTGGAGAGTAATCGTGATATATGCATTTGAGATAATTCTAATCGCTCGGCTATTTCGGCTTGTGATAAACCGCCATAGAAACGAAGATAAATGATTCTTCGTTCACGTGTTGATAGTTTTAATATGGCTTGCTTTAAGGTTTCTTTGTTTAGCATAGATTCTTCTTTATTTGTTGTTGCGATTTGGTCTATTAAGGTGGGTTCGGTATTTCCTGCTCCATAAGAATCTGATTTATAAGAGGGGGAATCAAGAGATATAACCTTAATGTTTTGGCCAGCTTCCATTGCTTCAATTACTTTTTCTTCGTCTACATCTAATTTTGTTGAAATATCTTTGATGGTTAATTGAATACCTTCTAATTGGGCTTCGTATAGCTCTGTTTTGATACGAGAATATAGCTCTTGTATTTTTCTGGGCACTTTTACAATTTTGCTTTTATCTCTGAAATAATGTTTAATTTCGCCTATTATGTTTGGGGTTGCAAATGTGGAGAACTCGGTGTTTTTTTCTATTTTAAATCGATCTAATGCTTTAATTAGGGCAATGGAACCTACTTGTATGAGATCATCTACATCATTTTTGTTAAACGCTAATTTTCTTGCAATATACTCTATTAAAGGCTGATAATTTTTTAGGATTTTCTCTTTTAGAGCATTGTTTTTAGTGTCACAGTATTCTTTTACGAGAGGATCTAATTTTGGGTTCACCTGATAATGCTCTTTTTTTTGGGTATTTTAGTTAGAATAATATCATAGTCATTGTTATAATTTCAAACAACATGTATGCATATGATTCTCGAAAAGTAAAACAAGGTGATATTTTTTTATGTTTGCCGGGTGGTCAAGCTTATTGTGATGAAGCGCTATCAAATGGCGCTAAGGATATTATGTATGTTTCAAGAAAAGAAATGGCTGCATTAGCTAATTCATGGTTTTCTTTTCCATCAAAAGAGTTAATGGTGATAGGTGTAACGGGGACAAATGGCAAGACGTCGGTTTGTCATTTTGTAACGGAAGCATTAAATGAGATGGGTAAAAATGCGTTTTTTCAAGGAACTCTTTCTCATTCTTTGACGACGCCTGAGTCCTTAGATACCTTTAGGAATATGCGTTTGCATCTTGATAATTTGGGAACTCATTTTGTCATGGAGGTGTCTTCACATGGGATTGCTCAAGCACGTGTAGAAGAAATTGCCTTTGATGTTAAATGCTTAACGAATGTTACACAAGATCATTTAGATTTTCATGGTTCTATGGATGCTTATCGTCAGGTTAAATATGATTTTATGGATCACTTATCATGTTTTAAGATTTATCCTGATGATTTTCATGGCTTAAATATAAACGTGAGTCAATCTAGCTGTCCTTCTTTTGAAATTTTAAATAAACAGGCTGCTTTAGCCATTTTGGTAGCCTGTGGGTTTGATTATGATCAGTCGTTACATGTTTTAAAGGGCGTTTCATCGCCAAAGGGTCGTTTTGAGCAGGTTATTTCTAATGCGCCTTTTCATGTTATTGTTGATTATGCGCATTCGCCAGATGGAGTGGAGGGCGTATTACGTGCTGCCAGAAATCAGGAGTCTTTTAAAAAAGGGAACGTGTTAGTTTGTTATGGGTGTGGTGGTGACAGAGATAGGAAAAAAAGATCTCTTATGGCCAGTGTTGTAAGTAGGTTATCGGATTATAGTGTTATTACTATGGATAATCCGAGAACGGAAGATCCTCATCGCATTATAGAGGATATGATGCCGGGTATTTCTAAAGAACATACATATGATATTATCTTGGATCGTAAGGAGGCCATTAAAACAATTTGTTTACGAGCTAAGCCAGATGATGTGGTGCTTATTGTTGGAAAGGGGCATGAATCCTATCAGCTTATTGGTCAAGAGATGTATCCTTTTTCTGATGTGGATGTATCCAAAGATGTTTTACGTGATATGGGGTATTGAATGAAGGTTACTATTGATTCAAAAACGGTTCAGCCTGGAGATTATTTTATTCCTGTTAAGGAGGCTCATTTTGATGGACATGAGCGTATTAATGATGTGATTGCGAAAGGGGCTCATGTTTTGGATGTTGATTTAGTTTCATATGCAAAACTATATCGTAAAAAGTTGAGATGTAAGGTTATTGCGATTGTGGGATCTGCTGGAAAAACAACGGTGAAAGGGATGCTTTCTAATATTTTATCTCAACAATTTTCAGTTGTTGAAACGCACGATCATCAAGCTCATCACTATGCACTTCCTTTAACAATTTTGTCGGCTGATCATGATACTGATTTTTTATTGATTGAATTTAATATGAAAAAAAAGGGGGATTTAGCCGTATTGACTCAACTTGTTCAGCCTGATGCTATTGTTTTTACAGGGGTGGGGATGTCTCATATTGAGTTTTTTAACTCACAGTATTATTTAGCTTTAGCAAAAGCGGAGGTGTTTAGGCGTAAGCTTCAATGGCAATCGGCTAATCGGGTTTGTTTTTTTGCTAGCTCAGGTGCTTATTATGATTTAATTTTTTCAAAAGCGTTTCAAGTTGGATACCATATCATAACATATACAGGAGACGATAAGGTTTCTGAAAATATTAATTTATGTTATCAATTGGGGGCCTATTATAATGTTTCAATGGATACTATTGAGCAGGGAATTACGACTTGGCATCATTCTTCTCGTCGTATGAATCGTATTAATCATTCTAAATTTGTTTTGTTTGATGATACGTTTAGTTCAAGTCCTAGTGAGGTTTTATATGCATTTCAATATTTATCGCGCTATGATGGAAGAAAAATAGCTGTGTTAGGGGATATGTTAGAGTTAGGGAGTTACTCTAAAAAAGAACATATGTTTATTGGAAAACTTGCCCATGATTATGGTATTGATATGTTATTTTTATTAGGAGAACATATGTCTGTTTTGGAGGGAGAGGGGATGCCTTATTATCATTTTTTTGATAAAGATGAGTTGATTAGGCGTCTTAAAGAAGAAGTAAAACAGGGAGATATTATTTTAGTTAAAGGAGCAAGGTCATTACATATGGATGAGATTGTCACGCAGTTAGATGATGATGTTATATCTTAATTTTATCTTTATTTTTTTTATTTCGATAGGGATGCAATATGGTCTATTAGTGCTTTGTCGCTATTTTAAGCTTTATCAGCCAATTTACGGATTAAGTCCCAAAACGCACCAATTAAAAGCAGATACGCCTTCTTTAGGAGGTGTTGGGATTTTGCTGTCGTTATGGTGTGCATGGTTATTTTATGGGATGCATATATTTTCGAATACTATTTTTTGGATTATGTTAGTAGTTACTTTATTTTCGTTACTAGGGATGCTTGATGATGGGTTTTCCTTATTAAGGCGACATAATCAAGGGCTTTCGTCTAAGCAAAAATTTTTGCTTCAGCTTATTTTATCGTTGATACTTATTGGTTTTTACGCTTATTTATTTGGGGAGCTATCGTTTTGGAGTATATGTTTATATTCTTTTGTGATGGTTGGCTCATCGAATGCAACGAATTTAACCGATGGGTTAGATGGCTTATTGGTAAGCTGTAGTATGATAACCTTATGTGGGTTTTTTTTCGTAGGGAATAGTGAAATCCAATATTTTTCAATTATGGTTAGTCTTGTTTTATTTGGATTTTTTTTATTTAATCGCTATCCTGCTAAATTGTTTATGGGGGATTCGGGGTCTTTAGGGATTGGTGCGTTGTTTGCGGCTATGGCTATTTCTATGGAAAATGTATGGATTTTAATTCCTTTGGGGGCTGTTTATATTTTGGAAACAGTATCTGTGATTCTTCAAGTTATCTATTTTAAGTGGAAACGAAAGCGAATTTTTTTGATGACGCCACTTCATCATCATTTTGAGTTATTGGGTTTATCAGAGGTTCGTATTGTTCAGTTATTTAGCATACTATCTTTTTTATGTTTGATGGTTATAGTTGTTTTTTAGCCTACACAATTTATTTTTTTTTCGTTACACTAAATTTATGCTTAAATATAACTACATTATAGGTTTTATTTTAATTACTTTTATATTTTTTATACACTCGTGTAAGAACGTTGAGTTAGATAAGTCAATTTTAGAAAATCAAAATCATTCTGTTGTTAAGTTGGTTACTAATAAAGGGGATATTTTTATTGAGCTTTATAATGAAAGTTCGCCAATTACGGTAGAAAATTTTTTGAATTATGTAAAGTCTGATTTTTATGATGGTACTATTTTTCATCGTGTGATTGATGGTTTTATGATTCAGGGAGGGGGCTTTGATGTTGATATGGTTCAAAAAGATACGCTTGAGCCTATAAAAAATGAAGCGATTAATGGCTTGAAAAATAAGAGAGGAACGGTTGCCATGGCGCGAACTCAGATTGTTGATAGTGCTACTAGTCAATTTTTTATTAATGTTTATGATAATCATTTTTTAGATCATCTTAGTATTAACCCTCAGCAGTATGGGTATGCTGTTTTTGGTAATGTTATTGAAGGGATGAAGGTTGTTGATCTTATTAAATCATCTTCTACAGAAGTTCGCTCTCCTTATAGTGATGTTCCGAAAGAATCAATTATTATAGAAGATGTTGTTGTTATTCAGTAAGACATTCAATGTTTATTTGTTTTGTCCAAGGGCCTTTATTTTTTAACGAGGTTCCACGTAGCAAATAGGATAGGGGGGCTTTTAATGGTAATGATATAGTAACTTTATGGTTATTTTGATGTATTTTAATAGGGGTATTATTAATTATGGTTTCATGATGGTTTGTATTTAGGCAGATCATTAAGGATATATAGTCTGATATCGCTAAATAATGCTGTAGTTTTTTTAGTTCAGTTTGAGATGGTAGGCGGGTTATTTTAGATCGTAATGATTCTTGGTGCTGTATTTCATTTTTTTGAAATTTTGTCAGAGTCGTACTATCGGTTTTATCGGTGGTGTTATTAAGTCTTAAATTGCTTAAATAGATAGTATGCTTGCTAACTAAATACCCTACTAGGGGGTGTTGAGTTGTGGCAATTTCTCGTGATTGTGTCCAGATTTTAATGTGTGTTGTTGGATCTATTTCTTGAAAATCAAGGGGGTGTTGTGTATGAGGGTGGGTGCTTGGATTTTCTTCCCATGTTTTCCAACCATGATCATGATAATGACAGGCAATTGCTAAGGGGAGAATAAGGTTTGTGGATAGATCAGTTATTATTAATGATTCAGCAATTACTCTTGATAAATGTGCGTGTGTTAATTGTGAAATGATGGTTTGTGAGTTATAGTATATCATAGTTAAAGTATAGCTGTTTTTATGAAAATCTGGTATTTTTGATAATGACATTTTTTGAGTCATGCTAGCAAAATTAAGTATTTTTATTTAAACAATTAACAAGATAATAATTTTAAAAGGATTTTAATATATGGCTCCTGATCTATCTTCAATTTGTTTTTCTCAAGTAAAGCAACCTAATAATAAGTATCAGAGCGGTGGTGCAATGACAGCTCAAGAACGTTATCAACAAACGAGGGCTACCCGTGATTTGCCACCAACCCCTCTTCTTTGGGCTCCAGATGATTTTTATGCCTTGACACAAGGGGATCAAGTAAGCCGTTCTGATTTAAATAAGGGTACTTCTCATGGTTCAGTCAGGGATACTAATGAGTCAGCTGAAATAGCTGAAATAGCTGAAATGAGTTTTAACTGGGTTTTTGGTGAGCCTACATAGGATATAGATTTTTGCTAGAAAGTGACAAAGTCTTTGCGGATATTGGTAAGCAGGGTATTTATTTTTGATGATTTGTTCGTGATTTTGGTTATTTAAC
>PBBX01000037.1 GCA_002716725.1 bacterium
ATCAGGCGGTGTCCAATTCCAGATAACAGTACCTGTACAGACTTTGTGCTTTCGTATGAGTTGTGATTGTTTATAGTTTTCTTTTGTTAGCATAATCGTTTCTTCTTTATTCTATCCCTTTTAGTTAAAGGGTTTATTTATATAGTTATCGTGTTTTAGGGATAAAAAGTTTCAAATATTTTTTAGCCCCCCTTTTTTTGTCACATAAACGATCGTTTATGTGACAAATTATTTTCCTTCAATTTTTTAATAGTTCAATACCTTATTGATTATTTAATTAGTTATTTAACATAATAGGTTTAAAAACTTGCTGTTTATGGAAGATACTTTTACAATAGATGGGTTTGAAAAAAAAAGTAAGGTGTAAGTATGTCAGAATTTTCATATCTTAATAATGCTAATCCCGATTACATTGATAATCTTTATAGTGATTATTGCAATGATCCTAGTAGTGTTGATGCTCAGTGGGCTGATTTTTTTAAAGGCTATGATTTTTCTAACGCTTCAAAGAACGGGTCTTATACGACATTAACTAATACTGAGGTTCAAGTAATGAAACTCATACATGCGTATCGCTCTCGTGGCCATTTAATTGCTAAAACAAACCCTATCCGCCAAAGACGTCAACATAAAGCCGATTTAGAACTTGATTATTTTAATTTATCTGAAGATGACTTTGAAACACGCTTTGATTGTGCTCAAGAAATCAAATTACCTCCCTCTTCACTTAAAACAATTGTTGATCATTTACGCCAAACTTATTGTCAATCTATTGGTGTTGAATTTATGCATTGTACTAATGAAAAGTTGCGTCAGTGGATGTATCAAGAAATGGAAAGCTGTTCTAATAAACCTGAATTTTCGAGTTCACAAAAACATGATATCTTAAAAAAAATTGGCCAATCTGTTAACTTCGAGAACTTTCTTCAAACTAAATATGTTGGTAAAAAGAGATTTTCTTTAGAAGGACTAGAAGTGCTTATTCCTGCTCTTGATCAAGCGATTCGTCTTGCTGCTCAAAATAATGTTGAAGAATGTATTTTAGGTATGGCACATCGGGGCCGCCTAAATGTTTTAATTCAAGTATTTCAAAAAACATATGAAGAAGTTTTTTCTGAATTTGAAGAACATATAAAACCCAATGTCAGACAAACCGGGGGTGATGTAAAATATCATCTAGGGCAATCTAGTAATATTGTAACTCCGGAAGGCTATGCTGTTCACTTAAGCTTAGTTCCCAACCCATCGCACCTAGAAGCTGTATCGCCTGTCTTACAAGGTATTGTTCATGCTAAGAAAGATCATCGCTATAATCATGATGAACGACGCATTTTTCCTATTGTTATCCATGGTGATGCGGCTATTTCTGGACAAGGTGTCAATTATGAGGTTGCAAATTTTTCTAAATTAGATGGCTTTGATAATGGAGGAACCCTTCATATTGTAACTAATAACCAAGTAGGTTTTACAGCTAATTATAAAGAATCTCGCTCAAGTGTCTATTGCACGGATCTTGCAAAAGTTACTGATTCTCCTGTATTTCATGTAAATGCTGACGATCCCGAAGCTGTTGTTCATGCCATTATGATGGCTGTTAACATTCGCCAACAATTTCACTGTGATGTTTATGTGGATATTTTAGGCTACCGAAAATATGGCCATAATGAAGGTGATGAACCGCGTTTTACTCAACCCATCATGTATAAAGCTCTTAAAAAACATAAAAATGTCTATGAACGTTATCTTGAGACGCTTGTTACTAATCACTCTATTACAACTCAAGAAGCTCAACAGTTTATCCAATCATTTAAAGAGGATCTTCAAAAACAATTAGAATATATCAAAGAAAATCCTATTGGCAAAAAGCCTGATATGCTTTTATCTCATTGGAAAAAATATCGTCTTTCTACTGATTCTGATTTTGAAACATCTATTAAAACAGGTGTTAATAAAACAAAATTAACTTCTATTATTAAATCATTATTGGCTCCCCCTAAAGATTTTAATTTATTTAATAAAATGCAAAAAATTTTGGATCAACGCCATGATCTTTATTTTAATAAAAAAAGTGTTGATTGGGCACTCGCTGAACAGTTAGCGTTTGGATCACTCCTGATTGAGAACCACCATATTCGTTTGAGTGGCCAAGATTCTCAACGAGGCACATTTTCACATCGACATACTGTTATTAAAGATACGGATACAGAATCTCATTATATCCCACTTAATAACCTTGCTAAATCACAAGCAAAATTTGATGTTTATAACTCTTTATTATCAGAATATGCTGTACTTGCTTTTGAATTTGGATACTCCTTAGCTAATCCAAAATCATTAGTGATTTGGGAGGCTCAATTTGGGGATTTTGCTAATGGGGCCCAAATTGTGATTGATCAATTTATTACAGCATCCGAAACAAAATGGCAACGGATGTCTGGTTTAACCTTATTATTACCTCATGGCTATGAAGGCCAAGGCCCAGAACATTCATCAGCACGTCCTGAACGCTTTTTACAAGCGTGTGCTGAAAATAATATGTATGTTTGTAATATTACAAGCCCAGCTAACTTTTTTCATGTTTTAAGACGACAAATTCATACCCCCTATCGTATCCCATTAGTCATTATGAGTCCTAAAAGCTTGTTTCGACACCCCAAGGTCATCTCTCCTATTAGTGATCTTACAGGAGGTGCTTTTCAAGAAATTTTGGATGATTCTCTTGTCCAATATTCTTCTTCGATTAGGAAGGTGCTATGTTGTACCGGAAAAGTGTATTATGACTTATTAGAAAATCGCAGTGAAACACAAACTGATATTGCTATTGTTCGTTTTGAACAATTATACCCTCTTCCAAAAAAACAATTAGCTGCATTACATAAAAAATATAAACAGGCTGAATTTGTATGGGTTCAAGAAGAGCCTGCTAACATGGGAGCTTGGAGCTTTATTCTTCAACATTTTCAAGATTGGAATTTTTCTGTTGTTTCTCGAGAAGCTAGCGCATCTCCTGCTACAGGAAACTCAAAACTTCATGCTTTACAACAACAAGATTTAATTTCTAGAGCATTAATTTAAATAATTGGAGGTAAATTCCCTATGAAAAAAGATATTATTATTCCGGAAGCAGGCGAATCTGTTACTGAAGCTGACATTGTGTCCTGGTATAAACATAATGGCGATTTTGTTGTTATGGATGATCCCATTGTAGAACTTGAAACTGATAAGGCATCGATGGATCTTACTGCAGAGATTTCTGGTATTTTATCTATTTCTATTCAATCCGGCACTGTCAAAGTTGGGCAAGTAATTGGTTCGATTGAAGAATCAAAAGATGCCCCTCCTACTAAGCCCATCTCGACTACCACTGCCCCAGTTTCTGAACAGCAAGCTGAACCTAAAGTAGACCCTATAAAATCTGATATACCTACCTCAGATTCTTATGCGAAAGGTCATCCATCTCCTGCTGCAGAAAAATTATTAGCTGAAAAAGGGTTAAGCAAAACTGCTATCCAAGGATCTGGCAAAGATGGCCGCATTACCAAACACGATGTTGCTGCTACAACACCTTCTACGCCTAGCGCGCCTCCTAAATCTCCCCCCTCAACAGTCCCTACACCAGCATCTTTATCGCCACGATCATCTGAACGAAAACCCTTATCTCGTTTACGTAAAACACTGATGAATCGGCTCATTGAAGCTCAGCAAACCACTGCTTCGCTGACAACCTTTAATGAAATTGATATGGCTAATGTTATTACCATGAGAAAAAAATATAAAGATGCATTCAAAGAAAAATATAATACGGGCTTAGGGTTTATGTCATTTTTTACAAAAGCTGTTACCATTGCTCTAGATGCTTGGCCAATTATCAATGCTAGTATTGATGGTGATGATGTAGTTTATAATAACTATTGCGATATTGGGATTGCGGTTTCTACGCCCAAAGGCCTTGTTGTTCCTGTTGTTCGAAACGCTGAAACCTTATCTTTTGCAGATATTGAAGCACAGATTCGTCAATACGCGACTAAAGGCCAAGATGGCAAATTAACCATTGATGATATGTCTGGGGGTACGTTTACGATTACTAATGGGGGTACGTTCGGCTCTATGTTATCAACACCTATCTTAAACCGTCCTCAAAGCGCTATTTTAGGGATGCATAATATTGTTGAAAGACCAGTTGCTATTAATGGAGAGGTCGTTGTTCATCCCGTGATGTATGTTGCACTGACCTATGATCATCGTTTGATTGATGGCCGAGAAGCTGTTCAATTTTTAGTGATGCTGAAACATTTATTAGAAGATCCAGCTCGATTATTGCTTGGTTTATAAGGAGACCTATTATGTCCTATCAATTTGATGTTGTTGTTATTGGTGCTGGTCCTGGAGGCTATGTCTGCGCTATTCGTCTTGCTCAACTTGGCAAAAAAGTTGCTATTATTGAAAAACAAAGATCATTAGGGGGTACGTGCTTAAATTGGGGATGTATTCCCTCAAAGGCATTGCTTGATTCGTCTGAACATTATCATCAAGCTCTTCATAAATTTAAGGTGCATGGCATTGATGTTAATTCTATAAAACTTAATTTAAAACAAATGATGAAACGAAAAGATGATGTTGTTAAAAATACAACTCAAGGCATTGACTTTTTAATGAAAAAACATAACATTGAGGTTATTAAAGGGCATGCGTCCTTTAAAGATCCTAATACCATAGAAGTTGGATCTGGAAAATCAAAAAAGAGTGTTACAGCTGATAAATTTGTTATTGCAACTGGATCATCTGTAACCCCTCTTTCTACAGTACCTATTGATAGAAAGCGAATTATTACTTCTGATGAAGCTATCTCTTTATCAGAGGTGCCTAAACATCTCATTGTTATTGGGGGCGGTGTTATTGGTGTAGAGCTGGGTTCTGTCTACGGTAGACTTGGTAGTAAAGTTACGATCATTGAATACATGGATCGTTTGCTCCCAACCATGGATAAAGATTTAGGAAAAGCCTTACAACGTTCATTTAAAGGGTTAGATTTTAATTTTGAATTTAATACTAAAGTTACTGGAGCCACAGTTAAAGGCAATCAGGTTACCGTTAAAGCAGCATCTTCTGATGGTAAAACGAAAGAATTTAAAGGTGATTATGTTTTAGTTTCTATTGGTCGTAGCCCTAATACAGAAAAACTAGGTTTAGATACTATTGGGCTTGATCTAAATGATCGTCAACAAATTCCTGTTAATGATCAATTTCAAACTACAATCCCTTCGATATATGCGATTGGGGACGTTATTCGTGGTCCTATGCTTGCCCATAAAGCATCTGAAGAAGGGGTGGTATGTGCTGAGTTAATCGCTGATCAAAAAGGTCATTTAAATTATAATACCATTCCAGGGGTTGTGTATACATGGCCAGAAGTTGCCTCTGTAGGTAAATCTGAAGATGAGCTTAAACAAGCTAATATTGCCTATAAAGTTGGAAAATTCCCTTTTAAAGCTAGTGGCAGAGCGCGGGCTTCAGAAGAACGTGATGGGTTTATTAAAGTTTTATCTGATAATCATACTGACGAAATTTTAGGTGTTCATATGATTGGGCCACGTGCTGCTGATATGATTGCAGAAGCTGTTCTAGCTATGGAATATCGTGCCTCTGCTGAAGATATTGGGATGATTGTTCATCCCCATCCAACCTTTACTGAGGCTTTAAAAGAAGCAAGCCTTGCTGCAACCGATAATCGCCCTATTCATTGTTAGTATACTCGGGTTTTAAACTAAAAAAAAGAGCCTCATAAAGGCTCTTTTTTTATATTAAACTTACTATTTTCTTAACTCTTAGTTATTTGTTAATACGAATTAATTCGACTTCAAAAATCAAGGCTTGGTTAGGACCAATCATAGCGCCCGCACCATTTGCTCCATACGCTAACGCGGATGGAATATAAAACTCCCATTTACTGCCTTCTTTCATTAATTGCAAACCTTCTGTCCATCCTTTAATAACTTGATTTAGCTTAAACTCAGCAGGTTCATTTCTCTTATAAGAACTATCAAACTCCGTCCCATCAATTAAGGTTCCTCGGTAATGTACCGTAACATTATCGTCTTCTTTTGGCATTTTTCCATTTCCATTTTTGATTACTTTATACTGTAATCCACTCTTTAATTGCTTAATTCCATCTTTTGTTTTATTCTGAGCTAAAAATTTCTCACTTTTCTGAGCATTCACTGTGCGTTGTTCCATCATTTTTTGTGTATACTTTTCTCTTAATGTTTCCTCTAATGTTTTTAAAGCTGCTTGCATATCCCCATCTGATAACTGCTGTTTATCCTTCAACCCATCTTTTATTCCTGCATTTAATGATTTTACATCTATTTCAGCCTCTTTTTGTAACAAATCCTTGCCCATTAAATATCCATATGAATAACTTTGCTTTTGAATATCTGTATCTAGTTTAGCTTTACCATTACAACTAACTATAAGATTTACAAACAAAATTAACGTGATAATCCCAATTTTTTTCATACAAACTCCTAGCTATTGAATATGGCCTAATAATACATGAACTTATTAAAAATATAAATAAATATTTTACGTTACTAAGATGATTTGAGTTTAATTGTTGATCAATGCATATCTAGATCATTAAAATATTTTGTATAATCGACACACATATATGTAAGATATAACCTTCTTTATTTACTTAATAATATTTTTATGTAAGAATAATCTTATATGACAACAAAACAATACTATCTAAATAGCAGAAAGAAATTTTGGAATAATTTTACCAAAGGAAATATTACTTAGAATCAGGTTACATAGAATAGAATGCCCTAAAATGAAACTATCAATATTTAATCCACTAAATTACCGCCAAAAAAAAACCCCAAATTTATCAGCACCCTATCCAACCTCTATTTCTTCAAGTACTATAGCTTCTTCTAAAGATGCATTTGCATCTAAGCCTAAAAAAACATGGCAAAAAATAATCTATTGTTGTTGTTTTCGATCCAACACTACAAAAATAGTTCCCGCCCCGCCCACTTCTTCAAGTCCTCCCGCTTTTCCTTTCAGCCAATTAGAAACTCAAAGTCTCAAAACAAAAATCGTAACAAAAGGTGGATTATTTTTAATTAACGAAAATGGTGATCTTAAACTTAAAATTCCTAAAAATATCCTCGATATTCAGTGTAGCCAGTCTTTGATATTGTCTAAATCAGGTGTAGAAATATTAAAGCAATACCTCTTTAAAAATAGTGAGAACCCTCAATTAGATGAACTTAATCAACTATCAAAATTAAATTTTCCTGATCAGAATAAAAAATTATTGGAACGACTTCATGATTTAGGAATGTTTATTTATATGTTAGCCAATCTTGAAGATCCTAACAATTCCAAAAATCCTTTAACCTATTTTTTTAAAAATAATACGCCTCATAAAGAGGCCTACCCTTTTGTAGAAAAAATATCTAACATCACTACGATACCAGAGTCTGTGGAGTATATGGAACCTATCACCCTTCCTTCTCTCGATCTTATCAGAAAAAACTATAATGTTAACAATTATTTTTTAACAGAATCTACTCCATTAACTTACGAAGATAAAATAATTATATCTCAATTCTTAAAAAAATATACCTCTGCTGCATTAACATTAACTTCCCTAGATAAAAAAAATATGTCTCAACTCTTAAAAAAATATACCTCTAATAAATTAACTTCCGAAGATAAAAAAATTATATCTCAACTCTTAGATGAAATAGAAGCTTGTACCAATTTTGACATATATCATCAATACATTGTACTCTTTGCTATTTTAGAAGAATCCATCAACCTCTTTGATAAGAAGAAATCAACTATTATCCCAGCAGATTCTGATCATAAGCTAGTCATATCCCTTTTAATAAACCCCACCTTTTTAGATGCATTTCATAAGTTTCAAGCCAGCAAGACATCAACCAATACTCTTCATCCTTAAAAACAGACATTCTAATAGAGTCGCTTATAGGGTTAAGTATTATTTTGACTATAGAAACCCTTCCTTTTGTATGTTTTATTGTTTTTTTCATATTATCAATCCTACACTATTTACTTTATGGCATTATTATGTCAGTATTATCTTACTTTTAATGAAATGATTGGAGTTTTAAATATAATGACATATCTAAATTTTTATATACATAATTCGCTTTATTTTAATTTTATGACTTACTTTACTCAGTTAGGGACTTAAATTATTATGGATTCAATTCAATTTTCGCCGCCGCGTCTTTCCCATCAGCGTCTTTCCCATCAGCAGTCTCCTGATCAAGCCTCTGCTTCCTCGAGTCTATCGGATCCTCTCTCACCCGCAATTCAGCCTTTTCCGATTCCTCCTGCTCAAGCCTCTGCTTCCTCGGGGCCATCAGATCCATTAGTTCCGGTAAATGCCGATCAAGAATCTCTGATGGAGGTTACTCCGGAATTTCTGAGAGAGGTTGCTTGGATAAAGGTTGATCCGGCATCTCTGAGGGAGCCTGATCTGATGGAGGTTACTCCGGAACCTAAATATACTCAAATACTATCCAATTTCCTAGACTTCATTAGCTCACAACATAAGGACCTACTTAAAGAAGAAAAGATTAAAGACCTGATTTCTCACTATGTATCTTCAAAAGATGCTCAAAAAGTTATTGATGAACCCTTAAAGTTAGAACCGGAAAAAGATCATGAAGAACAGGAAAAAACTAAAGTATATGAAGCAAAAATGGCTACAAAATTACAAGTAATATTTAATGCGAATACTGAACAAGCTGCACAAAAATCCTTTAAATCTTTTCAAGAATCTATAAAACCATTCTTTACTGATATACTCATTAACCCTACGATCTTGCCGGGTCCCTGGACGGAGGATGCTCAAAGGTTTTTTCATGACCAATCATTTAATAGAACACAAAACTACCTGATCGATAATAGTATACTTTTTGCAGTGAAAGAACTAATTGATAAAGGTGTGGATAGCGATAAAAAATTTCTTCTTGATTTTGCAGAACAGTTATTTTCTACTTTTTGCGCTATAAAGAACCAAAGAACAGCTGAAAAACAGAAAACACAATATTGTTTCAATAACCCTGTGATTGAACAAACTTTTCATTATTGTGTAGCTAAACTTAGTCTTGCTAATCAGCACAATAAGGTAAAGTTTTATTTGAATATGCTTTCTCATAATAAGTGGATCCATGATGACAACGTATCTAGTATAATGACCAAGCTAGGTGAAGAATTAATACGATTAGGTAAATAGTCTTAAAAACTATCTAATCTGTCTTTCCTATACCCCTGTTTTTTTATCCCAGACAGCGATGTGTAATCGAGGACTATATCGCCATGCTCTTTGCTTACATAACTCAATAACAACTGGTTCTAATTTCTGGAGTGACTGCTGGTCATCGGCACTTGGCATTAACATAATTTTAGTAGCATCTATTTTAAATGAGTTTAGATATAGTGTTTCTAAATCAAAACAATCTTGTTCTGAACTAACAACAAATTTAAATGTAACATTATTCTGGTTCGCAAAGAACGTTATAGCGTTTTCTTTAAAATAATCCACTTTATCTAGTCCTGAATTAGCTAATTTAGGAGAATCCATCCCCCTCTTCGATAATCAGAAATCAAGTATTATCCCAAAACATTCTGATCATAAGCGAGTCATATCTCTTTTAATAACCCCCACCTTTTTAGATGCATTTCATAAGTTTTAAGCCAGCAAGACATCCCCCAATACTCTTCATCCTTAAAAACAGACATTCTAATAGAGTCGCTTATAGGGTTAAGTATTATTTTGACTACAGAAACCCTTCCTTTTGTATGTTTTATTGTTTTTTTCATATTATTAATCCTACGCTATTTACTTTATGACATTATTATGTAAATATCTTCCTACATTTAATGAGCGGAGGCCTTGGCTATAATGACATATCTAAATTTTTATATACACAATTCGCTTTATTTTGATTTTATGACTTACTTTACTCAATTAGGGACTTAAATTATTATGGCTCCAACTCTGCCGATTCTATGTACTTCTCCTCAGCCGTCTACTGCTCAAGATCCTGCTTCCTTGGGTCCAACGGATCCAGACGGTAGTCAGATCTCAACTGAAATTCAGCCTCCTGCAATTCATCCTCCTCTGACTCCTCCTCCGCCATTGGGGCCTAAAGATCTTCGGATCTTACACCAAAATCATCTTACTTATCAAGATCCTGCTTCCTCGGGCCCAACGGATCCAAACGCTAGTCAGATCTCAACTGCAATTCAGCCTCCTCAGATTACTTCTCAACAAGTCCATTGGGGTGATAACGGCGCTGAAGCAGATTCTAACGTAGCTCAAAACGTAGCTCAAGTCGATGAGAGTGACAACGACTCTAACGTAGCTCAAGTCGATGAGAGTGACAACGACTCTAACGTAGCTCAAGTCGATGAGAGTGACAACGACTCTAACGAAGATCAAGTCGATGGGGGTGCTGATATTGAGGACTTTGAATTTGGAGACGTAGTAGAAGTAATTGAGTTCGTAGAGCAAGTTGAATCGCTGGATATTCCGAGATCTAAAGATGTTCAAAGACTACTCGATTTCCTAGAGTTCATTAAATCAACAAACTCACAACCTACTCTCCAAGATTCAAATCCAGAACCTGTTTCATATAAGGGCCCTCTTCCACTGGAGGAGATACTTGAACATGGTGTTAAAGCCTGGATTTCTGAATATATATCTTTCAATGATGCTATCTCTCTTGCTAGAGGAAATCGCTATCTAAAGAATCTCGTTTATAAGACATTTTTTTCACAGAACATAATCGAGTTACAATATGAAAACAAGTTAGAAAAAGATCAAGAAAAACAGGAAATAACTCAAGTATATGAAGAAAAAATGACTGAAAAATTACAAGTAATATTTAATGCGCCTACTGAAAAAGAGGCACGAGAACACTTTAAATCTTTTGAAGAAGAGATTGAATCATTCTTTAATATATCCCTTGATCATTTACCGAATTTTAATACTGAAGATGATGATATACAGGATTTGAATATCGGATTTGTTGATTTAAGGGAGATAGATCCCTGGATGATGAAGGTTCAAAGTTTTTTTTCTGACAAATTATTTAATAGACAACTGAACGATAAATTTAGACTGATCGATAATAGTCTACTT
This sequence comes from bacterium, assembly GCA_002716725.1. Classification (GTDB taxonomy): domain Bacteria; phylum Margulisbacteria; class Marinamargulisbacteria. The sequence goes on from PBBX01000037.1 coordinate 11,189, forward strand.
TTTGCAGTGAAAAAACTGCTTGATCAAGGTGTGGATAGCCAAATGAGTTTTCTTCTCGATTTTTCACAAAGGTTATTTAGTTATTTTTGCACCGTAAAGAACCGTCAAATATCTGATGAACAGAAAAAACAATATTGTTTCAATGACCCTTGGATTAAAGAAACTTATCATTATTGTATAGCTAAACTTGATCATAATAATCAGCACGATATGGTAGAGACTTATTTGAATATAATTTCTGACAACAGTTGGCGCATTAATAAAAACGTATCTGATATAGAATACGATCTTGGTAGAAAATTAATAAAATTTGGTCCAACAGAGCTTAAGATCTTACGCAAAAATTAGCCTCCTGCTCAAGATCCTGCTTCCTAGGGTCCATCGGATCCAAAAGGTAGTCCGATCTCACCCGCAATTAAGCCTCCTCCAATTACATCTCATCAAGTCGATGAGGGTGACATCAACTTTGACGCAGATTTATAGTCTTAAAAACTATCTAATCTGTCTTTCCTATACCCCTGTTTTTTTATCCCATACCTCAATATGTAATCGTGTGCTATAACGCCATGATTTTTCTTTACAGAATTCAATTATGCTTGGTTCTAAGGCTTTTAATGCCTGTCTGTTATCAGCACTAGGCATTAATATAATTTTAGATTGTTTTAATTGAAATGGGCTAATATATAATAATTCTAGCTCCTTCACATCCTCTTTAGAACTAACTACAAATTTAAAAATAGCATTCTCTAACTTAGCAAAATACTGAATGGCTTTTTTAAGATAATACTGCTGTTTTTTAAGTCCAGAATTTGTTAATTTAAACGATACATTATAATGATTAATATAAGTCCTTAACAAAGATGATGGTTCAATGGTGCCATTTGTTTCGATTTCTATAAATGGCAATTGTTTATATCTTTCTAAATAATATGTTAAGAATAATTCTAAGGCTTGTATTTGTAACAAAGGTTCGCCACCTGTTATAATTAAGTGCGCTCCATTTTTTAGTTTTTGTATCCAATGTTGATCTTCCCACTCTTTACATATCTCATCAAAACCCCATTGCTTTCCCTTCGTCCATACTTCTATCGAATCGCAACGCCATGTCGCACCCTCTTCACATTGCTTAGACTTTAGAGTTGTTTTCCCACCACAGGTTAAATTGCAGCCCTGTAGTCGTAAAAATACACTAGGTTGACCACAAAAGGGGCCTTCTCCTTGAATAGAATAAAACATCTCACTTACTCGTAATGTCGGTTTTGTCATCTTAAAGCTTTAATCCTAAATCGTCTATTAAACGCTGTATGGTAATGGCTTGTTTATCTATAGGATAAGGATACTGTTCTTTTAACATATTTAATGCATTATGGTTTTCTAAAAAATAAAGCTTGTTTTTTATCGCTTCTATATCATTACTGCTTAAGGATGGGGTTTTACCTAAAGCAATCTTATTTTTTTCATCTAGAGTATGGTTATGTTTTAGCATTTGTATAAGATGATTGTACTGACTATTTACACTTATCGTGTAAGGCTTTAATGGCTCAATTAATAACATAATCAATACTACACATAATGAGATTGGTATGACACGAATATCTTTTTTATTCGATATAATAAAATAGGTACATATCCCGACAATCCAAATCATATAACTTCCTATCAAATACCAAAACTCTGTTATGCCTTCTTGGCTTACATATCGTATTAATTGTATTAAAAACAATATGGCTAGTGGTACTATTGAGATGTAAATATATCGCAAAAATATCACAACATACTTGTTCTTGACGGTTGATGATAATAGCTCAAATTGAAAGATTAAAAATAGGATGATATTTGATGTGACAATAAATAAAATCTGCATTTCCATCGGAGGCCACATTTGTTTAATTAAAAAGCTGATAGTGGCTATATACATCCCTATAAGGGTTCCTACTGATACTGGCAATAAATAAGCTGTAGAAAATATACTATAAAATTTAGGCAAGTCTACGTCATTATCATATTTTTTATTAAAAACAGGTATTTCTGATAAAAAATAAAGGGGGCCAAACCCACATCCAATCATAATAAAACCTAGTTGATATACCCAAAACTGAATTTTTAGCTTTGTTGTATAATCAAATATTAAAAATATAATATTTAAACTCACTAATAAGGCGAAACAATAGGTTACTGTCTTTAATAATTTAATAAACAATATGTTGTTGACGACCCAAAATTGTCTTACTGATCCTTTTAAAAAAGGGACACATGTAATGCTTATTATTATCATAGTAATGGTGATAAAAAAATCTTGATTACGTTGGATTTGCTCACTTCCCCATTCTTTGTATACAAATGTATCCATTGTATACAATACTAAGAAAAGCCCTGCTATAGCATACATATAGATATTTATTTTTTTATAAGCATAGTTTTTGATCGATAATGTACACATTAGAAATAAAGGAATACATAGTGCACTTAATTTATTCATAAAATCGATTATTAGGTAACTATTTACTTTCACTGAATCTATTGATTGTAATTCATCGTGAAGAAATAATTTGGAGATTAATGTCATACACCAACATACAATAGCCGTAGCTTCTAAAGGAAACCTAGTAAAAATATTTTGTAACCATTGCTTAATATATTCTGGTATTGATATCGTCATAGACTAATATTTATTGCTATCTCTTTTCTATTTTATACCACTCTTGTTTTTCTTTTAATACTTTCTTCTTTGTTTTTGATTTCCATATTTTTGGTAAGTATTATTGCTATTATGGCCACGAAATCGATTATTGCCTCGCTTTGAAAATTGTTTTCTCCCTTCTCTTTGAGGAAGATTTATCTTCGCATAATGCTTTTCTGATAAGTCTGATTCAAATGCCGCTTTTAATATCCCTGCTAAGGTATCTTCTATTGAATATTCATCTAAAATATCATTGGCAAATTCATAAAACTTTGGTTCAATTCCTTCGTCTATTTTTTTCTGAATGGTTTTCTTGATTCTTATTTTCCTATTTTGAATAATTTTTTCTACATCTGGTAACGTTCCTTTTTTAACGTTAATTTTTGTAATTCTTTGAATAAAGTTTAGTTTTCTAAATTCTGCTGGTGTAATTAATGATATTACGTGTCCTGACTTACCCGCACGTCCTGTTCTTCCAGATCGATGCACATATGATTCTGGATCTTGAGGTAAGGCATAATTGATAACATGTGTTAAATTATTAATATCTAAGCCTCTAGCAGCGACATCCGTAACTACAAGCATTTTACAGATTTTTTTTCTAAACTTTTGCAATACTCTTTCTCTTTGAAACTGACTTAAATCGCCATGCATTGCCTCTGTATTATAGCCTCGGCTAATCATTTTCTCATTAATCATATCGACATCACGCTTTGTTCGACAAAAAATTAACCCATAAAACTCATCTTCAACATCAATTAAACGACATAATGCTTCTAATTTATCCGATTCTTTTAACTCATAAAATGTTTGACTTACTCTAGATATGTCTACATCCACTTTTTTGGTTTGAATGGTTACAAATTCTTTCATAACTGTTTTAGCAAGTGTTAAGATAGGCTTTGGCATTGTGGCAGAAAATAATAAGGTACGCCGTTGTGTGTTTGTCTTTGATAAAATATATTCTATATCTTCGATAAACCCACTATTTAACATCTCATCTGCTTCATCTAAAACAACATATTTTACACATGATAAATCAATTTTTCTCCCTCTAAGATGGTCCATCAATCGGCCTGGTGTCCCGATAATAATATTATTAACTCGCTTTAGTTGTTGCTTTTGTTTTTCTATCGATTGCCCCCCATAAATAGGCGTTATAACTAGATTTTTTTCTCCTTTTAATAGACTTAATTCATTAGCAACCTGTAATGTTAGTTCTCGTGTTGGACTCATGACTAAAACATCGATTTGTTTTGAATTTGGATCTATTTTATCTATAATTGGTAACCCAAATGCAGCTGTTTTCCCTGTCCCAGTTTCTGCTTGGCCTATAATATCTTTATCATCTAATAATACCGCTGGAATGGTTGCAGCCTGTATAGGGGTTGGTTCCTTAAATCCTTTTTTATCTAAAGCCTGTAATAAGGTGTCCGAAAGGCCTAATTCTCTAAATGTTTGTTGAGCCATTATTGTTCTCCATAATCGCTAGTTTCATACGTATCGCAACGATGTTTTTGTACGTATGATCTAGTCAAAAAATTCTTTTCAATAAGGGCTTCACAGTATGTTTAGATTGTTCTCACTAAATCGTGGCGGGGACGACCGGGATCGAACCGGCGACCTCCGGCGTGACAGGCCGGCGTTCTAACCAAACTGAACTACGCCCCCAAGTCAAGTGGAGATATTATAGGGAGTTATTCCTTATTTGTAAATTATTAATCCTCATTTTAGTTTAAGGTCTTTTCGCGTTCTTCTCTTCGGGGTACACTTACTCGTATGATTTTTAGGCCACTATGCTTAGTTTTTTTATTCATGACTAGCTTCCTTTTTGCAAATGCGCCATCCTCTTATTTTAAACAAGGAAATATCAATATCTTAATTCCAGAATTATGGACTATTCAGAAACCTATAAAAGCAGGATCGTTAGTTATGTCTCATAATAGTATCCCTGCAACCATTAATATTTTTCAACATTATTTTTTAGAACCTGTTACAGCCAATGGCTTACAGGAGCTCCGCTCCGCGACTGTTTATGATGGGTGGATGAATATTTTATCCCGTCCAGGCTCAAAAAAAGAAACATTAATGGCCAATGCAAAGGATTCCCATGTAGCTGTTTATGTTCGTCAAGAATTAAATGATAACTTAAAATTAAATGAATTTTTGACAGCTGAATATTATTTTGTAGTGGATTCCAACTATTATATTCTGAGTATAGAAACAACCAAACACTCTTGGAAACATATTCAATCGGAATGGAAATACTTCTTAGATAGTTTTTGGATTGGTAACGGCAAACGTCCTTCATTTCATCCCCTTGATATTTCATTTAATGACTGGATTCAGGAAGGAAACTTTAACAATATGAATTATATTAATGCATCGCCATCTATTCAGCGTCCATTAACTATTAAATGGGAAGTATCTGTTTCAGCCAATGTCGCTAATCATGACCTTCCTATTGTTACATCTGGCAATGATCTTTTTGTAATTATTAATAATCAATTATCAAAAATAGATTCTTCATCCGGTAATACTCTTTGGAAATTTTCTATAAATGACTCGATCAACCCTACCTACTTATCGTGTATGAACGCTTTGTTATTTTTAATAACTAAAGACTCTAATCGTATCATAGCCCTTTCTACTGATACTGGTGAAGTTGTCTATACTATTTCTATTAATAGCCTGTTGTCTCCACCTGTTTTCACTCAAGATTCTATCTATTTAAATGATAGTGGGATTATTAGAAAATATTCTACTGGATCTGGCTTTTTAATATGGAGTCATGATAATTATCGCTTTCAAGAGGGTGCTATATTTGTATCTGAGCACCATTTAATTGGTCAAATTAGTACCAATGAATTTGTAGCACTTAACCCAGGAAATGGCTCTCTATCATGGAAAACAAAACCTATTAAACTCCTCATGCCCCCTACATGTACTAACAAAATTCTATTAGCGCCTATTAAAGAAGGCTCCCTTAATAAAAAATTAGTTGCTTTTGATTTAAAAGATGGTTCCATCCAATGGTCTCTTAATAAGTCTATTTTAAATTTTTCATTTAATCATCCGATTAGTGCTACCAATGAATTTTCAATTATTTCTTTTTCTATACGTAATGATCATAATGAAAAACAGCATTTTTTAATGAGAGTTGATAATCAAACCGGAGAAATAGACTGGGAATACCCTAGTACCTTTGGCTACTCCAGACCCTTATTAAGCTCTTTCTTTATTTTTACGTTTAACAAAATCTCTAATAAATTGGTAGTTATTGACTCGTTTACAGGGACAGAGGTTCCTCATCCTCCCCTTTCAAACCATTTGTTACAATTTATTCTTATCAAACAATCTATTGTTAATTTATTTTCTACTGAAAATAAATTAATTATGCAATCAATACATTAGTTATCTATAAATAGATAATTGTTTACATATTATTTATTTTTAGATATAATCTACATGTATCTGAATTTCTGTTTACAATTTATTTATTATATATTTAATTTTTTCAGATTATCTCTATTAAACAACGACTAGGAGGAATCGTATGGGCTATAATTATAATTACTGCACGTTAATGGGGAGGTTGACAAAAGACCCCGAATTTAAACAAATTACGGAATCATTTTGCAAATTAACATTTATATTAGCTATTACCCGGCGCTATACTAAAGATCACAATGGAAAACATGAAACAGACTTTATTCCCATTAGACTTACTGGAAAAAATGCCTCTGTTGGCAGCCAATTATTAAAAAAAGGAAGTCCCGTTCTCGTTTCTGGATCTATTCAAGTTAGAAACTATGAGAAAGAAAATGAACGTCGTTGGATTACTGAAATTTCTGCAGAAAATTTTCAACTATTAACTCACAAGAAACGTTCCTTAGATTCTGATAACCATGCTGTTGAATCCCCTAATACACACTGTAATGATTTGGTATAACACATAACATTAATAAATAGTCCGGTTATAGTTTATACTATAACCGATGGCTATTTTAATGGTATTCTTACACCCTAATATTATAATTTCCCCATTTTTAAATATACTTTATTCATTAATTCAATATCAACCGTTACATGATCTTTAATAATCATAGGTAACCCATCTACCTCATAATCATTCCTGTTTAAGATCATGTTCTCTACTTTTGATGATAATACAAGCTGACCGGTTACTTTTGATTGTAAAAAATTAAATTTTACAGGCAATTCAATTTCTTTTGTTACCCCTTTTATGCTTAAAAGCCCTTTTATAGAACGGTCTGTTATGGCGATAGGCCCTTGTGCTATAAAGGTTATATAGTCATATTTTTTGTAATCTAAAAATCTTGGTTGTCTTAAATGCCTATCTCTTATTTTATTATTTGTAAATATTGAATTTGTATCAATGAGGGCCTCTATTCTTTCAATGGTCGTTGTATCTTTTAACTGAATCATAATAGAATATCCCAAAAATTCTCCTTCAACATACCCTCCTAACAAATGTTTTGCTGTAAATTTAATATGAGATTTTGTCGGATCGACTTGCAAGGTATTGGCTACATTTGGAGTATAAATAACGACCCCCGTTATTAACATAATAATCCCTATAATATGTCTTTTAGCTGTTCTCATTGTTTTTATGATAAAATAACATAGATGAAAACACCACTTAATACCATTAATGATTTACTTTTATGTATAAAAAAAATTGATCGTACTAGAGATCAATCTCTTATTTCCTTGATTGCTGCTACAGGCTTGTATCTTGATGAAATTAGACATATTTCTTCTCAGGATATTAATGATGATTTAACCATTATTCACACAACAGGAAAACGCCCTAGAAAACTTTCTATTTCTTCATTTGCCAAACCCTATCTTAATCAATGGCTTTTAGAGCGTCCAAACTCCAAATATAAAGCCTTATTTATCTCTCTAACAGGAGATAAAACGCCTTTATCACAACGTGGGGTTGATAATATTATTCGTAAATGGTCTGATACTACCAATCTTAATTTTAATTACCAAAAATTACGTACGTTATCTCATCTATCTGGAAAACCTCCGTTATCATCTCCAAAGCCATCTCCTCACAGCTCCCAGACTTCCTCAGATCATTCTCAAACAGAGTCCATTTCTATAACTCACCTTGTTCCCATTGTATCGTTATGCCTAGCTCTAATTTATAAAACTTATAAAATAGTCGTTAAATAAGATTGTGGTAACTGTATTAAAAGTGGGTTTGAATCTTTTTTAATCCAGTTTAATAAGCCTGTTATATTTTGTTTCTTAGATGCCGTACATCCAGCTGTTCCTATATTTTTATTACGCCAAATATGAAAAAATATGGCACTCCCAAAATCAGGTTTTGTAGGGGCCATATTATGCTTAATAATCAGTCCTTGGTTATAAAGCCCATCTTCTCTTAACATAACTTCATGACTATCCCAATCTTTCTGAACCTCTTGTTTATTAACCCAGGTGTTGTAATACTGACTTTTACTATCATCAATAAATAAGTCATCCTCTGATGTCTTTATATAAGGCCAGTTTCCAGATAATGATTCTGCCTCGTTTCCAAATGCATCTCCTAATAAAAATATACCCGCTGGCGATGCGCCATCTCCCTCTTGCTTGATATTTGAGTCTAACATGCGATGTAACCCTTCCCCCCATTTCATTCCATTTCGTCCTAAAACTACTTTAAATGATCGTATATACTTAAAGTTATCAACCTGTCTTTCAAATAAGTAACATCGCCCTTTTTTTTCGCCCCACTGTTTTGTTTGAACGATAATTAATTGACTTGTTTGCTTTGCCACGTCCTGATTTACTCCAAGTTTGTTTAGTAACTCACTTAGTTTGTCTTCAGAAATCAGGGGTCTTTCTGTTGCCTGACAGGCTACTAAATAAAGACTTAAAAAAACGGCAATTAATTGCTTAATAATGATTCTACCTCATGATACTTTTGGGATACTTTTTGAATTACATCCTCTGGTAATTTTGGCACTGGTTCTGTTTTGTTCCAACCACAATTTGCTAAATAATCTCTTACAATTTGCTTATCATAACTGGGGGGTGATATGCCTTCTTGATAGTCTGTCTTAGCCCAATAGCGTGAAGAATCGGGTGTTAATACTTCATCAATTAAAATAATCTCATCCTCTAAAAGTCCAAATTCAAACTTTGTATCGGCTAAAATAATACCTCTGGATTCTGCATACTGTCTTCCAAACTCATATAAGTCTAAACTAATCTTTTTTAATTTTGTTGCCAATGAATCTCCAATTAATTCACCCATTTTTTCAAACGAAATATTTTCATCATGCTCACCTTGCTCTGCTTTAAATGCAGGTGTAAAAATAGGCGTATCTAGCTTTCCTGCCTGCTTTAACCCCTCAGGCAAATCAATCCCGCATACTTTCCCTGTCTGCTGATAGTCTTTCCATCCTGATCCAATTAAATACCCTCTTACAACACATTCAACAGGCACTAGTGATGTTTTTTTTACCAACATAGATCGTCCTTCTAAAAACTCATGATAAGGTGTTGTTTGGCTAGGAAATTGCTTTACATCTGTTGTAATCAAATGGTTATTGACGATTTGCTTTGTTTTATTAAACCATAACTCTGATAAAGTGGTTAAAACCGCTCCTTTTCCAGGAATCCCTGTTGGCAAAATAAAATCAAATGCAGATACTCGATCGGATGCTACAATTAATAACATATCCCCAAAATCAAAAACGCTTCTAACTTTTCCTGTTTTAAATAGTGGCAATTGCTTAAAATCAATCGTTGTTAAGACATGTTTAGTTGTACTCATTTGTTACTCTCCTTTATTATTATTTATTAGTGTATCATTTTCTTTAAGACTACAAAAACCTGTAATACAGGTATCATCGTCATATTGTTCTATCGTAATATTTTTTAATGTAAAAATATCCTTTAACGTATCGACTCGTGTTAACTCAACAACACTCTTTGCATCAGCTTGCCCAAACAATTTTGGTGCTATAAAAAATGAACATTTATTTACAATTCCTCCCTCTAAAAAATGAGAAAAGGTTTTTTGTCCCCCTTCGATTAAAAGACTATACATATTATTTTCATAACACTTTTGAAAAAAAAGAGTCCAATCTATTATCTTATTTGTTGTTTTTGGGATAACCCACACGTCAGAAAATGATGGATGATCGTTGTGCTCATTACTTGTTACTAAAATGCTTCGATACCCCGACTCAAAAATTGCATAATCGTGGCAATCATCAATTTTTTTATTTCCTATTACTACTATAGTAGGTGGCACTTGCTTGTTTTCTAAATAGCCATGCCTTACTGTTAATTTAGGGTTATCACTAACCAATGTTCCTGATCCGATAACAATCCCTACTGTTTTGGATCGCATTTCATGCACTTTTTTTCGGGATAATTCATTTGTGATATAACAACTTTCTCCAGATGATAACGCTATTTTGCCATCTAAACTCATCCCTGCCTTTAAATGAATAAAGGGCCTTTTATTCTGATGAAAATACATATAATCATGGTTTAAATGATAGGCTTCTTTTTCTAATAATCCTGATCTAACTTGAATACCATGTTCTTCTAATACTGTTTTTGCTGATTTTTGTCTTACTAAATTACAAGGATCTTCAATAGCAAATATAACCTCCTTAATCCCTGCTTTAATAATGGCTGATACACATGGTGGTGTCGATCCCGTATGCGTACATGGTTCCAATGTTACCATTAATGATGCCCCATCCGTATTATCGTTTGCTCCTTGAATAGCATCCACTTCGGCATGAACACCCCCCTTCATTCTATGAACACCCCATGATATTACTTCGTTCTTGTGATAGATAGCGGCTGCTACTAATGGATTTGGATGTGTAAAGCCTTGAAATTGCTTGGCTTTTTCAATTAATGTTTTCATTAATTCCGTTTCAAATACACTAAATTTAGATGGCTTTTGCTGTTTCATTATTATTATCAACTATTTTTTTAATGGTTAATTCATTATTAAAGTAAATTTCTAAAATACCTTTTTGTTGAAGCTCAAACTCTAGCTTTAAATTATCTCCTGGATTTACTAAATCAGCATAGATTTTATTTCGAATATCATTATGCTTAAAAAATATTGTAATTTCTTGAGATTCCCAATCATCTAGTATAAAAAACTCGACCTGTACTTTTTTTAAATGAGATTTATCTTGAAAAAAAGATGATTTTGCCTCATTTATACTTACTTTTACCGGGTATCCTTTACTAATAATAAGTTTAATATTATCACTTGGGCCTATAAAGGTATTTGCAATTGGATTTTGATTTATAACAATCCCTTCTGGATATTGAAGGGAATATGCTTCTTTTTCTACTTCTGTTATTAAGCCTTTTCCGTCTAGCTTTTCTTCAACATGCTCTCGAGAATATCCTACTAAATCAGGGACTAGGGTTGGCCCCTTTCCTTTAGAAATAAAAATTCGTATGATACGATTTTCTTTAACAATTCTACCTGCGGGAGGCTTTGTTTCAATAATTAAATCTACGTCTACTTGAGGATGAAAACGCTTTCCTGAAATTAATGATTTAAGATTATAACTTTTTAACATTTCTTCTGCTTCGTGTCCTGATAATCCTTTTAAATTGGGAACTGCAACTTCTGGTATTGCTGTAATATAATTTAAATAAATACTGTATAGTGCAAATAAGCTTACTAATCCCCCAACTACTATAGCGACTCCTTTCATAGCCTTCATATAAGATGATACTACTTTTTTATTAATGTGTTCTTTTAAGTGACCTATTACGGTTGATTCTTCTTGTTTTATTGTTTTAGCCAATGATAAATCATGCTTATATACTTTGATTAATTCAAGAAATGAACGAAACCGATTTTCTGGATCAGGCTTTAAACACACATTAATAATACGTCCTAATCTATCCGGAATCTTTGGGTGTACAGGCTCAAACTCAGCAGGGCCCTCTATTAAATTTTTTTTCATTTGATCAATTTTAAGAGAATATTTATAGGGCCATTTTTGTCCAAACAATATAAATAATAAAACCCCAAAACTATACATATCCGATCGAATAATAAAGCGATTTGATTGAATAAACTCAGGGGGCAAAAATATACCATCTTCAATCACATCTAGATCTTTCCAAGATCCTTTGTAAATTTCTATTGGTATTATTAACCGACTTAGTTTAATGTCTAAGTTTTTAGTAATAATAATATTAGAAAAATTAATTGTTCCTGCATATAAATGGTTTTGCTCTAACTGTGTAATTGTATTTAATAAATGAGTTGAAAATTTCCATAACATTTTTAAATCTTGCTTTTCTTGCTGTTTAATAAAGGTATCTAATGTTACAAAATAGTCTTCTCCTTCATGGATGGTATAAAATGATTCTCCATCATAATAGTAGTCAATCATATTTACACTATTTTTATGTTTAAAGCCTATTAATTTTTCTGAAATATTAATTAACTTTGTGACTAAACCAGACGATAAAAATTCTTTTTTATATTCCCAAATTATAATTGGAACATCTACATAATGCGTTTTGCCATTGTAACAGTAGGAAATAATATCTTCGCTAATTAATTCTTTAATTTCATATTTTGATTTAATTAATCCCGTGCTCATATGTTTATTTCCTATCTAGTAAATATGTTTTGTTATTTATAATAAAATAAACGTTGTTATTATATGAATACATTGCCTGAAACTCTAAATCATGATCAGTCAAACTAAATTCGCCTAATAGTTCTCCCGAGTAATGATCGATCAGTCTATAGTTTTTATTATTTTTTACAAGAATTGTGTTGGTATCATTCAAAATAATATCAATTGTATCCTCATAGGTGTGAACCCATCGCGATTTATTTGACATAATATCAATACATGATAGTGTTTTCTCTGTTGGATCAATGATCACTCTTTCTTTTTGTCTTATAACGGCTTTTATAGATCTTTGTTTAATAGGAAATTTTCTTAACTTTTTTTCATTAGCATCAAACAATATAATACTATTTTTATTAGAAAAATAACCTCCATTATTATCATTACTATCAAAATCCCATTTACTATTAATATGACTTGTTTGGTAATAAGGCTTTCCAGATAATGTACTGTAAACTCTTAATTTTTTCTTATTTATACATCCAATTAATTCATTCTCTGATAAAAAAAAGAGTTGATTACATGATAATGCCTTTTCCCATATAATCCGATCTTTATTTAAGTTATATAAAAAAATTTTATTTTTTTTTGTTTTTGCCCACATATAGGGGTACTTAACTTGATAATAATCAATTTTTTGTGCAATGTTCATATCTTCTTTTACGCCAGATTTAAGCGTAATTTTATGAATATGATTGTCTTTGTTTAACGCATAAATAGTATCAAACTCAAATTGAATATTATGATACTTATTTTCTTGATTGCTTATTTCCCATTTAAACTGCAATTTATCTTGATATAGCTTAATTTTATCTTCATTTATAACAAGAACAAAATTTGAATATGGCTTTATCTTAGTTTTATTTGAAATTGATAATGTTGTTTGAATCTCTTCTATAGCAAAAATATCTGTTGCAACAACTAATAAATACAAAATAATACTTGCTAGCATATCAATGTTATTTATTTTTACGTTTTGATAACCCTTGTTTATTCTTTAAATTACGTCTTATATCTATTTGCCTTTCTTCTGACCGTTTTAAAAACGAGGTTAATTTATCTTCAAAACCAAAGTTCTTTGGTTTAGTTTTTTCTTTCTTTTCAACTTTTTTAGTAGGGGCTTTTTCAGATATCCCATCTGCTTTTTTGATTGATAGTTCTAATTTCTTTTTTTGGTTTCTTGCTAAAACTTTTACTTTTACTTTATCTCCAACCGATACAAAATCTGAAATATCGGAGATAAATTCATTTGCAATTTCAGAAATATGTACTAATCCTTCTTCATTTCCTTCAATTGATACAAATGCTCCAAAGTTTGTTATGTTTGTAATACTCCCCTCAACTGTCTTGCCTATAATTTCTTCTTGGGATTTATTATCATCTACACTCATTCAAAATCCTTCAGCTGTATAAAACTTATATATATATTCATCTGCTTGACTATAACCTAATTTCTTTTTGGCTTCAAGTTCCCAATAGTCATCTAATTTCATTAACGTTATTTCTTCTTCATATTTTCTTTTAATTTCTTCTTGTTCATATAAAATCTCTTCACTTGCTATTAGCTCTTGTTTAAACATATTATATCGTAATAAATTTCTTAAACTTATCCCTACTGAATAGATACATAATATAAGCAAGGTTATCGATATAATAAATGTTTTTATTGATCCTTTATAGCGTAAATGCGAAAGCATGTTTTCCTAAAAACTCACTCGTATGTGCTACCGTTTCTTCAATACGTAATAATTGATTATACTTACTCACACGATCGGATCGACATAACGATCCCGTTTTTATTTGACCTGCCTTAGTTGCCACCGATAAATCTGCAATAAAGGTATCCTCACTTTCTCCAGACCGATGTGATACAACAACACTATAGGATGCCTTTTGAGCCATTGCGATTGCTTTGAGTGTTTCTGATACCGTTCCAATTTGATTTAATTTAATTAAGATTGAATTAGCAATATTATTACTGATCCCTTTTTCTAATATTGCTGGATTTGTTACAAATAAATCGTCTCCTACCAGTTGAACCTGGGTCCCAATCCGTTCTGTTAAGCGCTTCCATCCATCCCAATCTGTTTCATCTAAGCCATCCTCAATGGATACAATTGGATATAAACGTATTAACTCCTCATAATATAAAATCATATCCTCTGTACTTCGAATACTTCCTTCCCCTTTAAAGTGGTAATTCCCATCCTCTTTATATAATTCCGTAGCAGCAACATCTAAGGATAAACTGATATCTTTTCCTGCTTGATAGCCTGCCTTTTCAATCGCTTCTATTAATAGCTCTAAAGCCGCTTTATTAGATGGCAAACTTGGAGCAAATCCTCCTTCATCTCCAACTGCTGTACTTAGCTTTTTTTCATTTAAACAATCTTTTAATTGATGAAACACCTCTACGCCTTGTCTTAACGCATCAGAATATGACTTTGCATTATGAGGAATAATCATAAACTCTTGAATATCAACAGAATTATTAGCATGTGCGCCCCCATTTAAAATATTCATCATTGGAACTGGCATCGCCATCCCAGAATTATGAACATAGTTGTTGCTATATTCTTTATTTAAATATACATATAAAGGTTCTTTTTGGTAATTGGCAGCAGCTTGCGCTAAGGCCATTGACACTCCTAAAATTGCATTGGCCCCTAATTTTGACTTATTATTTGTCCCATCCCATTCTATTAATAAGTTATCTATTTCTTCTTGATTTATACATTCTTTACCGATGAGATTTGGTTTAATGATTTGGTGTATATTATTCACTGCTTTTTGAACACCTTTTCCTCTATATCGATTAGGGTCCTTATCTCTTAATTCAAGGGCTTCTTTAGAGCCTGTTGATGCTCCTGAAGGGACAATAGCGGATCCCTTATCGCCTGATTCTAAGATAACATCTACTTCTATGGTTGGGTTTCCTCGTGAGTCCAACACTTCTCTTGCTTTTATATCGCTTATTTTCATTGTTTGTTTGCTCCTTCTTTTGGCAGTATATATATTTCCATTTTTATTGGGTCATCTCGAAATCTATATTCTTGTTTTAATTGATTTGTAGAATCTGTAATAAAAAAGTTATATAAAAAATCTTGCTTTTCTTTTTTAGCCCAAATGATATCATCATAAATATATAACTGTCCTTTATCATTTCCTTTTAAAAATAACCCCCTTCCCGAAGCTTTCCATTTTAAATTAAACCTACCGTTTTGTTCAATTTTAATGTGCGATTTTATCGCTCCCTGTTCATATATATATTCCATTGATTCTAAGGGTTTATATTTTAAAAATTCTTTTTTGCTTAATAGTTGATCTTTAAACAGCCAACCTAAATGTATTTTTCCTGTTTCACTTGCTATAAATACCCAGTTTCGAAATTCCCCATCTATTTCAGATGCTTGTATATTTTCATATAGAATTCGTACCCGTTCAGATTTCACCAGTTTTTCGTAATTATTAGCTGTAACAGATGGGCTTTCTTTTGTATTAATATCATCCTTTACAAGTAGAAAAAAACCTCGATCACTTTCCCAATGATGTTGAAAAAACAACTCATTTTCTAAGGATGATGGCAACAGTTTTTCATTTGGAACAATGAGTGTTGATACCTTTGCTTTTGTATGTATCGTTTCACTGACTAACTGTGGAATTTTTTTGATAGATCTTACGTTATTAACGTCCGATGTATATGTTATTACTACATAGGCAATTAAAAAACATATTAAGAAAATAATTATTTTTCTAGGTTTCATACATTCTTAAAGGTTAGTTTACCATTGTCTAATAAATTCTTCATCCTTTAAGATACCTTATTATGATTTTAACTGATTTAATTAAACAGGCTATTTTAGAAGATGCTCCGACCGGCGATATTACGGTGTCATCTTTATTTAGCACATCATTATCACAACAGGCGCGTTTATTAGCCAAACAAGATGGTATATTTTTTGGGAGTGATATTATTCGTGCTTTTTTATCATGTTATGATCCTGCTCACCGTATAACATTTTATGTTAATGATGGGGATAGTCTTACTCAGCATACACCCATTTGTGATTTTGAATCTAAATTTGATATTATTTTATTAATTGAACGTTCTATGCTTAATCTGGTTCAACGTTTATCTGGCATTGCCTCCTTAACTCATACCTTCATCAAAACTCTTAATTCCCCTAGTATTGCTATTTGTGATACTCGAAAAACAACCATCGGGATTCGATCATTAGAAAAAGCGGCTGTTAAGGCAGGAGGTGGTACCAATCACCGTTTTGGTTTATCTGATATGATTTTGATTAAAGAAAATCATCTTACCCTATTAGAAAAACAAGATACTTTAGCAAATCTTGATAAACCCATTACCCTTGCTAAATCTAAGAATCCTAATTTAAAAGCTCAAATTGAAATTGAAACCATTGACCAATTAAACGTGCTTTCTTTAAACGCCTTTGATTATATCATGCTTGATAATTTTTCTCTTCATGATATCCCTCACGCAACTACCTTATGCCGCGAATGTTATCCTCATCTTCAAATTGAAGTATCCGGGAATATATCACTTAAGACTATTGCGCAGTATCGGTCTTTTGATATCGATCGTATTTCTGTTGGGGCATTAACCCATTCTGCTCCTTCGTTTGATATGAGTCTTTTACTTATTTAATACTCTTTATAAATTTTACCTAATTTTATACAATTCTAATTACTTAGTTATGCTAAATCTAAATCAACAAACCCCTTACGATACATTAACCATTGATTCATTTAAGGCTACGGTCCAATCCTGCCAACATTGTGACTTATGCCACACTAGAACCCATGTTGTATTTGGGTCTGGGCCCATCCCTTGTAATTTAATGATTATTGGTGAAGGTCCTGGTGAACAAGAAGATCTTCAAAGTCTTCCTTTTGTTGGGAGAGCAGGAAAATTATTAACTAAAATTCTTGAATCTGTTTCTATTAATCGTGATACCGATGTATTTATTGCTAATACAGTAAAATGTCGCCCCCCTAATAATAGAACTCCTTTACAATCTGAAATTGATTCGTGCAAACCCTACTTAATTCGTCAAATACAACTTGTAAAACCAAAAATCTTGTTGTTGCTAGGATCCCCGTCTCTTAAAACTATTTTAGAAGAACCCTTAACAATCACTAAAACACGAGGTAAATGGTATAAAGCAGTGGTTGATTATATGGCTGATCCTCTTTATATTATGCCCCTTTTTCATCCATCTTATTTATTACGAAATGCTTCAAAAGAAGAAGGTAAACCCAAATGGTTAACATGGCAGGATATGAAAGAAGTGAAATCAGCGCTTAGTTTTTACGCACCCAGCAATGTCCTATAAGCCCCCATTCTAATCGATGCTTATGGTTATGAAAAACCATCATGAAAATTTTGATGATACAATAGGCTAGCTATAACAGAGACTATTGATTTTTACTGGCCATTAGCAAATCAAAACAAAGCTCCTCTAGTATAAAAGGAGTATTATTCCTATCGCTTAGTTGTGTCTCAAACATAAAAGAATAATTTTTCTATTTTTTGTACACCTCAGACTTCTCCATGCTTAGGTGACTTGCTGAGTTTTTTATATCATTGTTTACCATAGTATCCTCACCATCCAAATTGATACTATAAACAAGAATAGAGATGATAGTTTTATTTTATTGATGTATATGAGTCTCGTTTTTGAGAATGGAATACTAACCCTCTATCAAATGCTTAGAAAAACTAGCATTCTTGCTCATCATAAGTAATAATGTAGTAAGTCTCATGGTAAAAACAGTACAACAATTTGCTACTAATGCCCCTATTCGGTTCTGGAGTTTTCTTCTTTCTTTTATTGCTCTTGCTGTTTTAGCTATTTTTTTTCTTTTTCTTAACCCTTCATTACAATCGGATCTTTCATCTAATCAACCGTCTGATACACTAGATTCTTATCCTCTTATCTTGCAAAAAGATATTCATTTAGGCATTGAATCTCTCTTAAAAAAAGTAGTGGGTGTAGGGCGGTATGAACTATCTGTTGTCGCTAATGTAAACTACGAAAAGGTTGTTAAATCATCAGTTTCATATGAAACTGAACAAACTAAGGATACTTTTTCCGGTACTATCGATTTTGAATTACCTGGATTGTTTGGTACTTCTAATGAGGGTTCTGAAACAAATAATTTTGATCAAGACTCTGCTGATTTGCCTGGCTTTGATGACTTATTTAGCTCCCCTACTACAAAAGAGGACTCTTCTTTAGGTGATTCAGCAAAAAAAGTAGATATCCCTCCTGTATCTAACCAAGGAAGTTCTCCTAAAAATGGATTTAAGCAAGTTAAAGAATATGTTCAAAAAGATTATGAAATTAATGGGTTTTTAATTAGTGTTGTTGTTGATGGAAAGTATTTTTCTCCTACAGATAAAGCTATTCTTGACTTAAAACCGCTCATACAACATTTAGGAGTTATTGATCCAAAACGTGGCGATAAACTTGAAATTAGAGTCATTGAATTTTCTGATCTTTCTTCTGATTCTACCTTTATGATTCGCATGATCAAATCTATTATTTTTAATCCTATCTTACTGATTATAATTGGTGTTAGTATTCTTGGGTTTATTGCGTTTAAATTTATTAGTCAATCTCAACGTAATAAAGCCTTAGCTAAAGCTGAAGAAGAAAAAACAGCCAAATTACTAGAAGTTGAAAATGCAAAAAATGCAGAAGCAGACCGTTTAAAAACCGAAAAAGCATATCAAGAACTTCTTGCTACGTTTGATAATTCTCCAGATGTTACGGCTAATATTTTGTCAGACTGGATGGAAGGTGGTGATGATACTAGCGCAACTCCCAGTGATGACGCTACTGAGGATGGGGGAGAGGCTTCTGAGTCATAAACTTAGGTTATACTAGAGACATGACTATTCTATCGATGTAATTGAAATACTAATTATATCGTTTAAGTCTCCTTTAAATAATGCTTTTTTACTGTTTGATGAAATAAACATTCTGTATTTAAAGTTCCGAGTTGCTTGCGTGATTCCATAGGTTGCTCCCGAAAATGTTAATGTAACTGGCGTTTCAAGAGATCTATTTGTTACTATTAAATTTTGATGATTATATGATGACGTAAATCCCCAATATGTTTGATTTTCTCCTCCAGAATTACTTTGGTCTTGTATGTTATGTATGGTAGAAATCGTGTACGATAATGTATCTGCATCTTCTATGTTTTCTCCAGGATTTGAGTTTTTTAATACCCCCTCATTATTGCTGCTAATTTCAATAATAAACCCATTGGGATGATTATTATTAATTGTAAAATTATAAATATATAGATCCGTATAGCTTGTTTCGTGTAAATTTGTCAAATTATAAGCTATGCTTGTCACTTCAATATTATTAATTAACGTAACATTTCCAGTAGGATCATTAGGATCATATAAATCATTTGGTGCTGCTGTACAATAGCCCCCTATCATCGTACAAATATAGATTACTGTTATTAATTTTCTCATTATTTACACTTTTTTCTTTGCTATTTTTCTTTTTTTACTTCTTTTAAAATCTCATTCTTAATAACGCTTGGTAATTTATTAAAATCACTGGATGTTGGATCTATTTTATAGGCTTCAGCCCAACTTTTAAATGCTTTTTTCTCATTTTTCAACTTGTAATACATAGATCCTAATACAAAATAAAATCGCTGTTCTTTGGGGCTTAATTCAATGGCTAATTCTAATTGTTGAATTGCTTTATAGTACTCTTTGTTTTTGAAAAAGGCCTCTGCTTCTTGATAATACATTAATGATTGAATATCGTTACTATATCCTTGAATAAATTTTTCTTCTTCGCTTACTTCTTCTCCTGTCTCTAAATTGATGTCTCCTAGTTCTCGTGATTGTAATTTTTCTACTTCTCTAGCTAATAAGTCTTTACTTTTTTTTAAGTCCTTAATATCGTCCTCTAAGGCTATTTTCATACTCTGAAAGTCTTCTTCTAATGTTTGAAAATTGCTATATTCTTCTTCTAAATTTTTTAAGGAATCACTATATCGTTTAAATATATTGGTTCGTCTTGTAAATTGAATTGAAAATAAGTTTGTTACATCTGTTTCTCCAGATGATAGTATGGGTGCTGAAAATGCAGCTTTAATAGCCATTGTCTTATATGGATTTACTCTTTGAATACCAAAATTTACGGCAACTCCATCAAACTCTGCTATAAATAATAATTTTTTAATTTCTTTATTGTACCCAAATAAAAACCCATTGATGATACTTGCCATTCCTGAATGTCTTCTTTTTGCTATTCCAAAATGCACTCTTCCAAATAATAAATTTCTCGAACCCACTATAAAATGTATTAAATTATTTGCATTAACAGACGTTTCATTGTCCCAACTACTTAAACTAGGATCTGATGAAATATTTAACATACCTCCTGTAAGTTTAAATTCTCCAAATCGCTCACTTTTTATTAATAACGATTGTACATTTAATACTGCTTTCTGATAATTAATCATCGTTATGCCCCCCTTAAAATATTCATTTATGGCATAATTTAAGCTTAGATCAAATTGATATGATTGAATGGAATTTACCCCAGTTGCAATTGAAAAGTCTAAATCTCCTGTATTATACTTTTTTCCTACTGGAACATTAATTAAACTCTCTGGGGATTTAAATGGGGTTGCTACGATACTTACTTTCAATAAGAATACTCCTATTAATAACCCTCCTATATACTTATTCATTTGTTGTTTCCTCTGTTGCTTGCTCTTCTGTTTCCTCTGTTGCTTGCTCTTCTGCTGCCTCCGTTGTTTCCTCTGTTGCTTCCTCCGTTGCCTCCTCCGTTGTTTCTTCTGTTGTTTCTTCTGTTGTTTCTTGTGATTCATTTGGCATAGGAATATTAACAAAATCTGATTCTGTTGCTTCCTCTGTTGCTTCCTCTGTTGCTTCCTCTGTTGCTTCCTCTGTTAATTGTTCTATTTCTTCATCGTTTATTTCATCTTGTTTTTCTTCTTTTATTTTATAGCCTGCTTTCCCTTTAACTTTCTTTACAAATTCCTTCAATTTTTTATTAAATGGATCTATTTCTAAAGCTTTATCCCAATGATAAATTGCTTCATCTATATCATTTAATCTGTAGTAAATAGATCCTAATTTAGAATAATTTTTAGCGGTTGGGAAAATTTCGATTACTGCTAACATTTCATCTCTAGCAAGTTCATACTCTCCACTTCGAACATATTGATCGCTAGCATTAATGCTATCGATAGCATCTGCTAAACTTTGTGCCTTAAAGTCTTCTCTTTCTTCTTTCGTTTCTTTTTCTCTATTAATTAACTTTATTAATTTTTCTTTTTCATTTTGATGAACATATTCAAAAGGATCTATCACTCGAACTCCTACTGTAAATACTATTGTCTCTTTATTTGGATCATCTTGAAAATTTGGAGTAAAAATTGCTAATAGCTGCATATTTTCTTTAATATTATAGGCATACCCAATATTAAAAATATTTCCAATAAACTCTAAAAATGTTTGGCCGTCTTTTAAATCTACTTCTAATCCTAAAAATGATACTCCAGGACTTTTTGTTGCGTTACTTCCAAATCCCACGTGAGCTCTAGATCCTGGTAACTCCATCGTATAATTAACATACCCATTTAATAAAGGATAACTCGATTTAATTAAACTCATATTTGAATAAGCGGTCCCTATCCCAAAAAAATGGGTTATTCCTGATCTTAAATCGGCAAATTCTTTGAGGGCAATATGTACCCCAATGCCACTAAATTCATGATGCATAAACCCTTGAATCCCAATTCTTTTTGTTAATGAAGCTCTTATAAATCCTTGCCCAATGAACTGTGCATTATCTTGATAATAGCCCGCTGATGCTAACACCCCTCCTTCAATTTGCGGGTTTTTTGAAATTGCAGCTGATGGAATCTGAAATAACATCGTTGAATTTGCTTTAGCATATAGCTCTTCGCCGTGTATCCCTATCAAACACCATAAAATAGCGAGTAGATATCCCCCATATTTAATTCTGTCATATATTTCTATGCTGTTTAATTTTTCTTTTTTTTCTGTATTAGCATAGTTTTTTATAACCTTGGTTATAAGCATCATATAAATTCCATATTATTAATGTGTTTAGTTTATCTTTACCCATTTTTATATTGTTTTAATCATAAAATTAATAATAGCTAATAATACTACCTAGATAGTCTTTCTTTTATCTAAAAAACTATTTTTTAGTTTAGGTATATATCTATTTAATAGAACTTATAAATCAGAAATTACAATAATAATTGTATCTGTAAAGTTTCCACCTAATAAAGAGCTTTTGGCAGTTGTTGTTAATCCAACATCATACTGCACACCAGATGTTGCTGTTACTCCATTTGTTTTTTGGATACACGTAGCATCCGTAAGATTATATTGAATATATGTTTTATTCCCATTTGCGGAATCTGTTATATGAGTAAGATTTTTATCAGATAACGTATGATTTCCATTTCCAGACGTACTTAATGCATTAAAGGTTGTTAAATTTGTAAAGCAGCCATGTTCGCCACTATTCGCAAAATTAGAACCATCTACCCTCGGAGCCACCGTTACAGCATAAGGAACATAAAAACCTTCTACATCATAATGTCTAGATGGATTTGAGGATTTATCAACGATCACATTGATTGGTTCTCCTGATAGATCTGATGACATTAATAACCGTGATGTTATATAACTACCACTTAAATTTTGCTGCCTAACATCATTTACATTTTTACTTTCAAATACTATTTCATACCCATCAGGATCATTGTTACTAATCGTAAAATGCCCTATATATTGATTTGAATAACTACTTGAATGTAAATCAACTAAACTTGATGCATTAGATATAGTTTGCTCTATACTATTAATATGAGGGGTTGATCCTCCAACGGCTGTTGCATGTAGTGATATATTAAATGTTGTTAAACTAAGTATCAAAATCCATATTATCAGTGCTAGGCTTTTAAGTATGTTTAAAAATTCTGACTGATTATTTATTATTATCTTAAATACTTTATTTATATTATTGATGATATTCATATTTTAATCTCATTAATTTGTATATTTAAAATTCTTATTACCCTTTTTATTAAACTTTTAATCATTTTAATTTATAGCCTGATAATCCATCAGGCTATATTTTCTATTTAGATCTGATATGTATTATAAATCTGTTACTGTTACTGTAATGGTATCTGTATAGTTTCCTCCTAACAATTGAGACTTAGCTATTGTTGTTAGAGAAACATCATATTGAAACGCAGATGTTGCAGTTACACCTCCTGATTTTAATGTGCATACTGCATCTGTGAGATCAAAATCAATATAGGTTTTTCCTCCAGCAGCACTATCAGATAAATGTGTTATATCTTGATTGGATAACTTATGAAGTCCATTTCCAGTTTGACCATTTGTATTATATGTTGATAAATCTGTAAAACAACCATGAATTCCTGAATTAGCAAAGTTTGATCCATCTACTCTAGGTACTACCGATATTGAATAAGGAATATAAAGACCTTCTACATCAAAATGACGGGCTGGTCCTGTAGATTTATCTACTGCTAAGTTAATAGCTGTTCCACCAAGATCCGATGTCATTAATAAGCGTGATGTTATAAATAACGATGAGTTTTGAGCTCTAACATCATTAACATTATCACTTTCAAATACAACTTCAAATCCATCAGGATCATTATTATTTAATGTTATATGCCCTATATATTCTGTTGTATAAGATGTTGAATGCAAATCATCTAAAGCTGTTCCTGATGATACATCATGTGCGACGGTATTAATCGCTGGAGTCGATCCCCCAACTGGCATATCCGTTGCAATCCCATATATCAAACTACTATTAATTCCTAAACATACCATAAATATTAAACTGATTTTTAATAATTCTTTCATTTTTCCCCCATTTTTTAAAAATATATATATTGTTTTTAAATACCCCCCTTTTTTATTAGCTGATTTTTTATGTCAGTTGTTTTGACATAAGAATTAGTTATATGATACCCATATTATTACCCTTTTAAACCTTTTTTTTTTTTTAACCCATTTTTTTTATAAACCCATCATACTAACCTAGAGTTAATCACTTAAATATAGAGGATTAATATTTATATTCTTTTTTGTTTTTATGGTTAATATTTTAATAATTAAATCCATTTATTTATCTTAGTAATTATTATAAAAATAGTTTATTTAATCTTTAGATTATTACTAAAAAAAAAAAAGATGTTTAATAAATTTTAAACTAGGGCAATTAAATGATTAAGAAATCAAAAGAAGGAATTATAAAATGAGACAACTAATTAATGGTAAGAAGATATTTTTTTGTGTTTGCGCATTAATTTTTTTCTATACCAATACCATAATTGCTGATTTTTCTTTTAGTTTAGTTGATAACACTATTAATCTTGGTAAGGGTAAGTTATCTACTACAGCTCAAGTTAAAAATACAGGAGGGTATCCCGTAGCAATTTCACTTAGTATGTTAAGCAAATATCAAGATCGTTATGGTAACGAAAGTAATGAACGTGTTGAGGAACCTATTTTTCTTATTTATCCTGAACGATTAATTTTAATGCCAGGCGAAACCGAGTTGATTAAAATTGGGTGGATTGGCCCTATAGATTTAACTAAAGAACTTGCTTTTCGGGCAGTCTGTGAAGAAAAGTCACTTGAGAATGTTAATAAAAAAGATAATCGAAAACAGTCATTTACATCTGGAAAAATCTCATTTTTGACAAAATATGCTTTAAACTTATTTATTAAGGTAAAAGATAGTAAAACAGAACTTAATCTTGAAAGTACGGAGTTTTATGAAAAAGAAGGGGATACATTGGTTCGTTTTACATTAAAAAATACGGGTAATGGCATCCTAAAAGGGAATGCACTAACATTTTTCTTACCTAACAAAAAAACAAATACCGATATTATTTTAAATCATTCCTTATTTTATATTTTTCCAGGATCGACTCGTCGATTTGAATATAAAATTAATCAAAATAAAAATAATTTAACAAAAAATGCGCGCTTTACTTATGAATTACAAAACTTGTAATTATTTTTTATTTTTTCTGTTTTTTTTTTTCTTCTTTAGCATTTGCACAAAGTCGAGAAGACCTTTATAAACAAGCGTTTGGATCTTCGTTTGCAGCTCCTAAAAAAGAATTATCTGTCGATGTTCAACTTATTATTGATGATACCTTTACGGATTATATTACTGTTAATTATATCCCTCTTCAATCAGATTTTAATATCCCCTTAGTAACCTTTATTAAACTTGTCTCTCCTTTTTTAAATAATGAGGGTATTTTAATATTAGAATCCTTATCTACTACATTTATTTCTTCTAAAACTATAGCTGAATTAAACTATAAAATTTTATCTTTTGATAAAATATCACGCGTTTTAGAACTTGAATCTCCTATTGATTCTAGAAAATTAAAAGTAAAAGATTTTTCAAAAAAAGGAGAAATTCAAAAAAAATATACAGCTACCAGCCCTATAAGTGGTTCTATTAATTTAAAAAGTCTTTATTCCCATTCCACGACACGTTTAGGCTATATTGATTCTATCGATTATTCCTCATCTAGTTTAATTAACTATGGATCTAACATTATTCGTACTAATCTTCAATTAGATGATCTTGAATTCTTTAAGCTACAATCTTTTACTATGGAAAGAAAACTGAGTAATACTGCTGATTTACAATTAGGTGATGTTAAGTATGTATCCTTACCTCAAGGCAATTTATCATCCCAATCATCATTATGGGGATTTAATCTTGATTTTCGTAATAATATTACCAATAAAACTAATGTTGCTAGCTATAGTATTTCGTTAAAACAACGATCTCTTATTAAAGTCATTATCAATGATACTACTTTCTCATCATTTTCTTTAGATGCAGGCACGCATATTTTAAAAGATATTCCTAAATTTAATGGTCAAAACTCTTTAAAAATTATTGCTCAATATACACAATCCGGACTCCAACAAGAAGATATTTTACTACAAAAAATCTTTTATTATGATCCAAAATCTGTAAGTCAAGGTTGGTGGGACTTGGACTTACAATATGGCTACCCAAAATATGTTATGAATATTGCTAATAGTTTGGAATCAAATTCAGAATCAAATTTACGATATAATCCTAGTCAAAAGCATCTTGGTATAAACTTTACCTATATGTATACTCAAAATTTACGAATTTTACATCTATTAAAATATGGCTTAAATTATCATGTTTTTGGCCTTCAATTAAACAGCCCTTTTAAATATGGAGTTATAGAATCTTCCTATGGTATCGCAAATGAGTATGGTCAAGATAATTACTTACTACAGCATTCGTTAATGCTGAACAGCCCTTTTAAAACTCCTCTATTTATTTCTTCTACTATTAATGCGGCTAATAAAAACTTGCTACTAAGCAAAAATTTTATGTTTAATGAATTATTTTCTACATCATTGGGATATCGATTTACCAACATCGATAACGCATTATCTGTCATCACTCAGTTTAAACAAGATATTTTTGATTTAAGTCATGAATTACAATATAGTGCGAAAGCTATTACACAATCTATTTCTTGTCGTTATCTTAATAAAGGCTGGCTATTAAGTTTTAATATAGTTTCAAATAAAAAGACTCCTTTTTCATTTTTTTATGGTATAACTAAAGCCTTTAATAATGGCTTAGAATTACAAAAAACAACCACAACTACTCGAGTTGGAATGACTAATAATAATGATTCTAACTTTTCTCACCGTTTATCTTTAAACATAGATGATAATGCAGAGATGAATGTTGATGTTAATTATCACGGTTATAGATTAGGGACTCGTATTCTTACAAAACAATCTGTCATGTTAAGAAACGACTATCTAAATTTTCAAAATCATAACTATTTATTACGCTTTTCATATAAAGAAACTTATAATAATAAATCCTATATACAAAAAGATTCTAGCTTTTTTGTAAATACAGGTTTGGTCTTTACAGGAAAACAGTTTGCAATTTACAAAGGAAATCTTAACTCTTTTGCCTTAATTACTGCTAAAAATAATTTAAAAGGAACACAATTTTATGCTAATAAAAAAGAGGCTGATATGTTTGGTAAAATTGTTATCCCTTTATCTGGAGAAACGACTGTTGTAGCAACAGCTCCAGAAGCAAATCCTTGGATGGATTTAGGAGATACAACGTTTGAACTTAACCCTTCAGAATTCTCAGGATATCACTTAGAAATTGGGGGGATTGGCACGCATGCTATCATGGTCATCCTTCAAGATAAACTTAAAAATCCTCTTGTTAATGAAACCGTCACTATTGTTCCTATCAAAACAATCGTTCCTATTGAAGAAATGGAACATACTATTGGATATGGAGGTCGATTAATTGCTTTAGGTCTTGTTCTCGGTAGTTATGAATTACGATTTGATAACCCTGACTATGCGTCTATTCGATTTAAAATTCGTGAAACGGATGCTAATTTAGTCCGATTTGGAATTGTTACTGTGAATAGTGTTCCTAAAACTATATTTACTCAAACAAAAGAGGCTTTAGAAAAATCTCGTCAAAAACTTTTACAGAAATTATATCAAACTGATTCTGCTGATTCTGCTGATTCTGCTGATTCTGCTGATTCTGCTGATTCTGCTGATTCTGC
>PBBX01000038.1 GCA_002716725.1 bacterium
GTGATACTTGAATAACTTGAAAAATCTAACGCAACAATGTTGTTTATATAAGTATTAATAACATTTGCAGTCCCAGTAGAAAAATCAGTATTATAATAGGAACAATCCCTAAACGTATTCTGATCATCATAAAGCGCTTTATCCTTCAGTTCAGCAACAACCTTTCGACTCGTCTCTGACACATTATTACTAACAAACAACATATAAAAAAGTCCTCCCACACCATTATCATTAAAGGTTGGGGTAGCTGGATCTGCATCCAAATATGGCATAAACAAGCTATCCCAATTAGCAGTTGAAACAACTGCCCACTCCCTTAAATTAGTGCTCGTTATAGAAACAGAATCTAAGTTATTGGTATTAATAGTAGCAATAATAGTGTTGTATACTTGTTCAGAATTAATACTGACAATTAACGGAAAAAAGTCTGTAGTATAAAACTCCGTAAAATAACGTTTATCATGGACTAACACCGTTCCATCTGAATTAATAAAGCCTTCTTCTAGTAATTCATCCCATAATACAGCTGCATTGTCCGTCGTAATAGCTAAGCGTTCTTTTAAAAGACTCGGGACAATAGATCTGGCCTTAACCGTAGCAACAGCATAAGCATCATCCGTATTAATACCAAAATAAGCAGGCACATACGATGTATCAGGTGTTCCAATAATAAATTGTCTTTGATCACTTGTTTTTAATCGATGAGATTCAGCAATATCTGTGACATCCCCTGAGTAAAATCCTCCATGAGAAAAAACAAAAGAACCGTGATGATCGATTTGAGAACCCGCTCCACCTGCAAACGAAAATCCATGAGAAATATGATGAGATCCCCCTCCCATTACAGAAGAATAAAACCCCGACACATCATTATTATGTCCCCCAAGTATAGACGAAACATTCCCACTAACTTGATTAGCATATCCAATACCAGCAGAATAGACGCCCACATGTTGATACCTATTTTCAGAGTCTAAAAACATACCAGACCGAAAAGAAGCACTATACGGATTAAATTGCATGCGAGACCCTGGATCACCAAATCCAGACACAACATCCGTACGATTCACATCATCAAAAAACCTTAAATCCCCCTCAACTAAAACCCCCATATTACCAGAAATATGCAAATTAGCCTTAGCATCCACCAAGCCCATTCCCAAATAATTTTTCTTAATAGATAATAACGGATTAGAAATATTTAAGTCATAGCCATTAACAATAAAAAATTGATCATTAGATAATGTATTAATACCCATAGTATATACATGAGGAGGGTCTCCATTAGAATGATAACGTGAAAACGATATAGCCGGATTAATAAAAGGAGACGTTTCATCTCTCAAAGGACTCCCAATCTCTAATAAAGATCTCGAATCATTGGATTCAAACACTCCTAAAGCAATATGCCCTCTATTATAATAAATCTTATAATTATCCTCCGTCGAAACCGCTGTATTTCTATAAAAGTATTCCCCTGCTGCCATCTGCAAATAAATAGGAAAACCATTTAAATAATAATCATCGGCTTCAATCCCTCCAGAAATATCCAATTCAAACTCACCCTCATTATTCTGAGTAACAACAGCATTACCAGCAGCTGAGTTAACCCCAAATAAAATTAAATTTTCAGAACTAACCACAGAAAAATCATGACGCAAACTGAGACTAGCCCCATTAGAGCCTCCCATCGAAATAACCGAAGTATCATAAAAATCTGATACACTTGCTTTGTCATCATAAACAAGATTATGAGCGTTTTCAAAAAATGATAAGCGATCTGAATGCCCTCTCATTTGAATATGACTTAATGTTATCACGTGATTATCAGGCCCATCAAAAACAACACCAAAAAAATTATGATCGTTAAAATAAACAGACCCTGATACAGCAGATTCTACATTACCTGTAACCAAAACCCCTTTGGCATTAACTCGTTCCACTAAATCAGAAGCTGTAAAACCAATATACTGATCTGTTTCTTTATAATACATAACCTCATCACCTAAATCTTCACCCAAATCCTCACGTGCATCTCGAGTTACCCAATCTTGAAAAAGCATCAAAGGACCACCATCAACATAATATTCATGAGCAGCAACCTCACCTACAATCTCAAAATCATGTGCAGGAATAGAATAACCCTCTTTATTAATAGCAAGCTTTACCCCCTCTTCAGTAGAAATTCCATTACTAAAAGATTTCCACATCAAACTATCTTGTATAGGGTTCCCATTCAAATATAAGGCACTAGAGTTGGGGTTACTCTTACTAATATTAACAGTACCAACAAGATCGACTAAATAATCAGAATTCTGATTATCATGTCTGATATAAGGTCGTTCATTAGAAAATAACAAAGAACCAAAATCAATATGAGACTCAACCTTAAGCACATTGGTAAAATTGGATGTAACAACCAACTTATCGGCTTGAGGAAATTGTATATAATCAGATTTATAACTTAAAATACTAAACGCTGATGAATTAAATACATACCCATCCCCTTGAGGACGAATAACCACCCCATTTTTTTGTTTTAACTTAAGTTGTAAATTAGCTGTAATTAAAGCATCTAAATCATTCATATCATTTAATTTAATAACACCAAAACCATCATTAATATTAATATTAACAAGCTTACAGGTACTAGCATCTTGATCTTTATAAGGACATATAAACATGTCTTTATGAAAATTAGCCGTGACAAAACCAACATATAACTCATATGGTCCATTATAAGCTTGGCCTGATTTATGCTCTATATAAGGAGTTAAAATCATATCATTATAACCAGCTTGTAAAACAGTTATAAAAAAGAAAAAAAACAAAATCGTATAGTTTCTAATTGATCGTTTCATAATAGTTATTAAATCCATTAATAAGTCATTAAAATGTTAACCCCACTGAAAAATAATTTTTATGTTCAAACTCAATATGATCACTACGCTCATAAGCATAATTAACGTGTAGTCCAGCTAAATCAATCTCAACACCAACTGTAAGGGACTGTTTATCTTTAGAAAACAACTCCCCTTCCTCATACACAACTAAAGGGTATTGCTTATACGCAACGGAGCCCTTAATAAAAGGCAAAAACCTAGGATTAAATTGAAATCCTACTGCATTATGCAACTCTCGTTGAATTCCCACTGTTTTTATTTGTCCATACATTGTGAAGTGCCTTAATCTATAGTTTACCGAATAAACGTTTTGAATGGAAAGCTTTTCTATCTGACCATCACTACTATTAGTCCCTTCTTCCGTATCAGAAAAATGAATACTATTAGATGTTATAAGATTTCGAATCAATAAAGAAAAATCAAATCGACCTAAATCAAGAACTAAACCTAAATCACCATTATAGCCCGTAGCTCTAACCGTATCAAACTCACTAAAAAAGTAAGATCCGGATACACCAAAATGAATATAATCAGACATTGAAAATTGATAAGATCCCTTAATCAATGAATTTTGATAATTAAAATAATAACGAACATAATAATCAGTATAATCAACATAATCCTGCTTCCCCGTCTTTGGAATACCATCAACCCCCACATTAAAAAAACCTAAGCCAAAAACACCCATCGGCGTTTTCATAGCAACCGCAATATTTTGATATAACACCTCTTGCATAAATTCAGTTTGAAAAAAAGAACTCGAAAATCGTCTGATTCTATATAAAGAAGCCGGATTTTCAAAAACTGAATCAGCATGATAACTCATCCCCTCAACACCCCCCAAACGAACCGATCGAGCCGAAGACCCAACTAAATCAGGAGAAAAATAATAACTTTCAAAAGCCTCTAACGAAGTCATCCATAATAAACTAAGCACCACACTAAGAAACAAACGCACTACTATCATGGTTTTACCACCATCTTCCCTTTTGCCAATACCTCTTGATTATGAACAAATACATAAAAATAAACACCTGACGACACTAAATACCCCCCCAACGATTCACGATTGATTCGTAATCGATTCGATCCTTTACGAGCACCATAAAATCCTTCTTGAAACGTTTGTTTAAAAACACGTTGAGAAAGCATATTATAGATATGAATCTCAAATGTAAAATCTTTTGATAAATCATAAGACAAAATAGCACCTCCATCCGTAGATTGTCGAAAAGGATTTGGATAAACCAAAGGGATACTCGTAACCTTGGGTTCTATATCAGAATCATCTTCCTCAGACTTCTTTAACAACCCACCTGAAGATTGAAACTGCTTAAATTCCATTGAAAGAATAGTTAATTTTTGTGCTTTATTATTAATATTATGTGCATTATCTTCTAATCTACGATTTATAATTCCAAAAAATCCATTTAACCCATTTGCAATATCTTTTAAAACTGAAAATTCAGAGTGACTAAACTGAGAAATATCAACTAACGATGAAGACGAGTCCGCAACAAGAGTACCCCCACAAAAAAACAATGAAAAGAAGATTATAAATCCCCCTAACTTAACCCTCAAAAAGCAATGTTGTATATACTCCACATTAGTATACACGGCTAATGAAACACAAAACTTGTAATTAAAGATCGATTATTAACAAGCTAAGCATTAAAATTAAAAACTAATTTTTTTTTAAAAAAATACGTTAAAAAAACTAACATTATCTAAAAACAAAAAAAAAAGAAATACAAAAAAATGACTACCCAAATAAACCCATAGCATTCTTAACAAAAACCATGTGCAAATAAAAAAAATCAATACCAAATCTCTAGCACAATAAATATAACTAAAACAAATTACCTAATAATTAAACTAAACGCTATCCCCCCATCAAAAAAGTTATACTATTAAGTCCTTATTCATGGTCATCTTATTAAAATAACGCACCTTGCAGCCATGACATGCTTCACAGCATTTTTTACAACTAGGCACCTTAATTAAAGAGGTATCAAACACAAATTCCTCTGATTGTTCTCCTTTTTTCTGATGCACGTCACTACCCAAACCCATATGATTATTTGACATAAAAACTCCTTTATTTTAGGGATAATACAACATATATACCCATTCAAAAAATTTAAAACATCGAAAAAACGTAATATATAAAACACTCCCATTTAAAATAAAAAAAAGTGATAATAAATCCGTTTTAAGCTTTCAAACACCACACGTTCTATCATGTCATGGTCCTGCCACCATCCTGAATAATCAATATTATCCTCAGCTGCATGAATAAATATGTCATAATCTAATCCAAATGTTTGATTATACGCTTGGAAAACCGTATAAGATCGAGCCGTGTGATAGGCTGATGTAACAATTAAAATAGACTTAATATCATAGCGATCTAAAAGAGGGGGCAAATTACGAATATGATCATACGTAGAATAAGAATTTTCTTCATAAAGCAAGCGTGGCAAATCATCTCGCAACTGGTTTGCATACACACCCATTAATCGAGGCATCGTTGTATGAAAATAAGGCCCTCCCGTCATAATAAGATAAGTAGGAAGATAACGATCTATCATAACCATGGCTTCTTGTACACGATTACCCGTACCTCCTGCTAAGACAACAATCGCATCCACACTATCTGGGATATCAACAGATTCATAAACAAGAAAAGACCGAATATTAAAAAAAGAAACCAAAAGTAATAAAAAAAAACCAAACCATAAAACCAGACAAACAAAAACAACACGTTTAAATAAAAAACCACCGTTCATAGGAATCACCTCTTTTTTACAACGACACAATTACGATACAATATCGATACGATGTCAGCAAATAACAATTATATTAAACACCAATCAAAAAAATTATTATTGCATATCGAGAGTATCAAAAAAAACCATTCAATCACCTATCCTATTAACATATGCGTTGCCTCAAAATATGCAAATTCGAATCAAATTGAAGTATTATACAAACAAGGCTTTAGAGTATTTGGCGAAAATAAAATTCAAGATGGCATCCAAAAAATAAAGCAATTAGATCATATTAAAGATATCCAATGGCATTTTATAGGACACCTTCAACGCAATAAAGTCAAAAAAGCAATCGAACATTTTAGTGTAATTCAATCAGTAGATAGCTTAGAATTATTAGAAAAAATCAATGCTATATCATATGAATACAATAAAAAAACCATATGTTATCTTCAACTGAATATTGCTAACGATCCAAAAAAATTTGGTTTTAATAAAAGGGATTTTTTAGAGCTACAAAACCAATTATTTTCTTTCCCAAATACAATAATAAACGGTATAATGATTATAGTTCCGTTACTAAATGATAAGGATGTTACAAAAAAAATGTTTTTAGATGCATATACCCTATATAAATCAATTAAACATCTCCCAAACACGAGTCAATTAAGTATGGGAATGAGTCAAGACTATGAATTAGCTATCCAAGCAGGCTCTACAATGACACGTATTGGACGCATGCTTTTTCAAGAACAAGGAGACCATCATGGGATCAATGCTTAATGATCTAAAACAATTTTTTGGATTTTCTGAATCAGAAGAATCCAACAATCCAATACCAACAAAAACTAAAAAGCCATTTAAAGGCTCCATTATCAATTCCAATTCATCTCGACCATTTGCAGCATCAGAAATAAAAATATTAGAACCTAGAATTTATGAAGACTCGTTAAACATCGCCTCTTATCTAAGAGATACGAAACCTGTCATTGTAAATTTAAAATTTTTAGATAGTGATTCTAGCAAACGTTTGATAGATTTTGTCTGTGGAACAGCCTATGCTATTAATGGCCATATGATGAAATTAGGGGAAAACATCTTTTTATTTACACCGGCCAATATCTTAATTTCAAATGCAGAAGAACACACTAGTTACGAAGAAAAAACTGCCTTTGAAAAAGATATCCTCTTCAAAGAAGCTGCATCTTATTAATGAAATCCTTAAATGAGTTAATTAAAACGATCGAAACACTTCGATCACCACAAGGTTGTCCTTGGGATAAAGAACAAACATTTAAAACTTTAATACCCTGTATTATTGAAGAATGTTACGAACTAGTCGAAGCAATTGAATCAGATGATTCCGAACATATAATTGAAGAATGCGGTGATGTATTACTCCAAGTAGTAATGATTGCAACTATTGCAAATGAAACCCAATTATTTTCTCTTCAAAGCATTGCTGAACATGTTAATACTAAAATGATAAAAAGACATCCACACGTATTTAAGCATACCACTATCAAAACTAGCAAAGACGTCCTACAGCAATGGGAGTCCATCAAACAAAAAGAAAAACCATCCCAATCAAACATGGATAATATTCCTCCACTGCCCGCCTTAGTCAAAGCTGAAAAAATACAAAAAAAAGCCGCTCAAGATGGCTTTGACTGGAACCATACGCATGATGCAATCAAAAAAATAAAGGAAGAAATAAATGAATTTAACCATGAATTGAAGCAAAATCATAATCAGGACACCCTAGAAGAAGAAGCAGGAGACCTATTATTTTCTATTATTAATGTCTTACGAAAAGAAAATATAAATCCAGAAACAGCATTACGTAAAGCCAACCATAAGTTTATATCTCGTTACAAAACAATGGAATCATTATCACCAAATTTCAAATCATTATCACTAGAAAAAAAAGAAGTTTTATGGAAAAAAGCAAAGCAGTTAACTCAATCTAAATAATACCTTCCCCCCAAGACTAGCTTGTTGAGCCATTCCTAACGCATCTGTATAATCATCCAAACAAAATACCTGTTTAACTGGAATCAAAAAAGATGAGTGTTGTAACATCTCAAACAACCGCTTATATATCGTTTTTACATGATCAATAGAAACCGATTCAGCCCAAAGTGATCGATTAAACCCGGTAGCAATAATACACTTATAAATTAAGGCAACATTACCGATACAAACCGCTTCTTTACTCATTGCACCATAGGTCATTAAGATACCGCCATAATCCAAACATTTAGATAATTCTTTAGCTGAATGGCCCCCTACACCATTTAAGGCCAGCTTAAATGATCCTTTCTGAGGCACTTGTTTAGAAAAGTGATCATCATACACAATAACCGAATCAGCCCCTAACAATTTTAGCGGTTCTATCATAGCATCATTGCGAACAATATTAACTGTATGAATCCCCAATTGATTCGCTATATAAATAAACCATCGGCCTAACGCAGAATTAGCGGCATTCTGAATAATCCAATCCCCCGCGTTTAAATCCATACAATCAGCTAAAATAACCCATGCCGTTAACGGATTTATAGATATCATCGCTGCTTGTTGATCATCCATAAAATCGGGAACGATAATACACCCTTGAACAGGCAAACTCACATAATTAGCCCAAAACCCAACCCATTGATGCCTCATTTGAAATGGAAAAAAAACACGTTTACCTAGCCAACTCGAATCCACATCATCAGCAACCGCATCCACAACCCCTACCCCTTCATTACCTAAAATAAACGGGCAATCCGGTTGAATCACATAGTGAGCATCCATCATATTGAAATCAGCCGGATTAATGGGGGCATATAACATCTTAAGCCGCACCTGGCCCTTTTCTAAAGGTAGAAATTCGTAATCACTTAAAACAGGGTGTTTTGATACCGTTTCTACACAAAGAGCCTGGTAGGTCATTGAGCAATAACAATTTTTTCAAAATCAGCAAATTGCAAAAAAAGCCTATCACAAAAAGCTAAAAACCGAAGGCGATTATCCCTTACCTGAACATCATCAACCATCACCAAAACCTCATCAAAATATACCGTAAACTGCTTTGAAATAGCCACTAAATCAACCAACCCACGTCCATTACTCGACTTTAATAATAATGAAACAGAATCAAACAGTGTTTTTTCAATGTCATGTTCAAACAAATCATCCTTAACAACCGTGCTATCTGCTTTCACAGCCAAACGATGAACACGAACCGCTGTTTCGGAAACCATTTTAAACTGATCAAAGTCAGAATCCTTATACGCACAAAGAGCCTGACCTTTTTCAATCGCTAACGAAATATTAGTAAATGCTAAATGAACAATACTATCAGCCACATCATGAGAAAAACCATCCCCCTCCAACATGCCATGAAAACGCCCAAAAATAAAATCATTCAAGGCACGACGATGCTTTTCAGAACCAATTAATGAATAACAATAATCACAAACAGCATGAATATCGCAAGACCATTGACGATCCTTTAAAATTCGATAAATTCCATTGATAGCACGCCTAAGCCCCAATGGATCCTGAGAACCTGTTGGTTTAGCCCCATTAAAAAAAGAATAAACAACAGTATCAAATCGATCCGCCAAGGCTAACAACGCCCCCAGATTAGATTGAGGCAAATCTGAGTCAGGCCCAGTTGGCAAATACTGTTCTAGAATTGCTTGTGCATAAAACGTATTATCATCTGTTAACGAAGCATAATGAGACCCCATTTTTCCTTGCAAAGACGGAAATTCAACAACCATCTGTGTGACTAAATCAGCCTTTGACAAATACGCTAAGCGTTTTAAAAAATGATCGTCTAAATCAATTAGTGCCTGAGACTTAAAAAACAACAAAATAGTGGCTAAACGATCTTGTTTATCATACATAGACCCACACTGTTTTTGAAACACAACCCCTTTTAAGCGTTCAGAAAACGATTCAAATAAAACCGATGGATCGGTATCTTTTTTATAAAAAAATAAGGCATCCTCCAAGCGAGCTGTTAAAACCCGTTGATTCCCTTTTATAATCGTAGCTTCATTATCATGGGTAACATTATCAGCAACAAACAAAAAAGAAGGTAGTAATCCCTTGCCTTTATGAAAAACCGGAAAATAACGTTGATGCGTTTTCATACATTCAATTAAAACAAACTCTGGTAACTCTAAATATCGAGATTCAAACGTCCCTTTTAAAAGCACAGGATATTCCGTCAAATAGATCACTTCATCTAATAACGCCTTATCATATATCTCTTGTTCATGTTTGTGTAATAACTCTACAATCATAGCGTATCGCTTAGATTCATCGACCATAACATAATGCTCTTGAAGTTGATCAAGAAGTGTATCCGCCGATATAATCGAAACCGATCTACCTAAACTATGCGTTGCATCCGATAACATCCGATGCCCATACGATACGTTCCCAGCATGAATCCCAAAGACTGAAAAATCAACAACAGTCTTGCCATACAGAGAAAGCAACCAATGAATCGGACGAATAAAAGACTCTGTATGAGAGCCCCATCGCATCGCAATCGGTAATGGCAGCGATTGAATAATCTGAGGAACAATAGTCGCTAAAACAACCGTTGTATCCAAACCCACCGTCTCTTTTAAAAAACTAACATGTTCTTTATCCTGAAACGCTCTAATTAATAAATCATGTTCTAACACATTAAATTTCTTAGCAAAACCAAGAGCAGCCTGAGAAAAACTACCATCATCATTAAGGCCGATATTACGAGGGGGCCCTTTGATATATAATGATTCATCTGTTTGACGACTTTCTAAATTAGTAACAACAACAACCAAACGACGATACGTTGCATAGGTATAAATAGAATCAAATACCAACCGATGCTCTTGAAAAACATTACTAAATCGTAATTTTAGATCCTCACATAACGGCTTAATAAAGCGAGCGGGTATCTCTTCACACCCAATTTCTAAACAATACGAATACATACTCACGTAACGGGTTCCAATTCACCAATCGATATGAGATAGACTTCAGCACATTGCTGAGCCAATTTTCGAATTTTCAAAATATAAGCCGTCCGTTCTGAAACAGAAACAACACCCCTAGCATCTAACAAATTAAAGGTATGAGAACATTTTAAGCAATATTCATAAGCCGGATAAGCTAACTTTTTTTCAATACAATGCATTGTTTCAGCCTCATACAAATCAAATAATTGAAATAAACGTTCCGCAGATGAATCATTAAAATTATAATGACAATGTTCAATTTCAAACTGTTTATAAACATCCCCATACGTCACAACCTCATCATGATGTTGCTGCCAAATTAAATCATAAACACTATCTTTATGTTGAATAAACATACACAAACGTTCGATACCATACGTAATTTCCACTGAAACAGGCTTGCAATCAAACCCACCACATTGTTGAAAATAAGTAAATTGAGTCACCTCCATACCATCAAGCCACACTTCCCATCCCACTCCCCAAGCACCTAAAGTCGGTGATTCCCAATTATCTTCAACAAAACGAATATCATGATCTTTACGTGAAATACCAATGGCTTCTAAACTCCGAATATACCGATCCTGAATATCATCCGGTGATGGTTTGATAATCACCTGATATTGAAAATAATGTTGTAAGCGATTTGGATTTTCAGCAAAACGACCATCCGTAGGTCGACGAGACGGTTCGATATAAGCAACACACCAAGGTTGCGATCCCAAAGCCTTTAAAAACGTATAAGGGCTCATCGTCCCAGCCCCCTTTTGGATATCAAAAGGCTGCAAAATCAAACAGCCCTCTTTTGACCAAAAAGCATGTAATTGTGAAATAATATCCTGAAAAGATCGCAATGAATCAGACACAATAAAAAAAGTATAACTGAAAAAGAAATTCTTATCTATGCATAAGTAAGCACACAAACAAAAATACTATCTAAACGAATCCCGTTAAACTAATCATAATAGTACCCCTATACTCTAAATATTAATTAAAGCATTTATAAATTTTGACTTAATTCTAATGAGACATCCTGATTGTATTGATCCTCATTAACAGCAGCATCTGGTTTGTGATAATCAAGAGACTGCTCTCCATCTTGTTTTTCTTTTTCTAAAGCAATCGCGGCTTCTTTCTTGGCCTTTTCTAGCGCCAACTGTGCGTCACGTTGTTTTTTTTCAAGTGCAAGTGCCTCATCTCGTTTTTGATTATCTAAAGCCTCTTGTCTAAGAGCAACAAGCGTATCCTTAACAGCCATAACCTCTTGATTTACTAACTGAATAGAATCCATTACCCCTTCTATTCGACCAATATCAACATAGGATTGATCAAACAACGGACCATATAATTGTTCAAGCTTAGATAATAACATCGATTGTTCTAAGGACATTCTAAGCGAAATAGATTGCTTTAATAGATCAATTTGCTTTTCTTTTTCTAAAGTCATAGCATGTTTAAATCGATCGGCTACCACCCGATCAAACTCTGATGAAACAACCACAGAAGGAGAGGTTGTTGTCCCAGACAAACGAGCCTCTATAAGCACATTATCAACATTTTTTAATGAGTCATACACTAAATTAGACACCGACAAATCCGTAACATCATGATTAGCAACAGCCATACGAGTGGTATTAAAATAAACATTTCCTGATAAACGTCTCCCAATAATCTCCACATTTGCTTGGATATCCTGAGTTGCAGAATCTAACATAACTGGATGATCAGAATCATGATAAATAGAATAATCATTTAACTTAAACGGCTCATATTTTACTGAATAAACCTGAGTAAGTGTTTTTTTTACAAAATAAGAAACAAAAACTTGTTTTTTCCCATCATGAAGCTGAAAACGAACCGGCTTACCAACAAAAGATTGATTAGATGACAGATTAAACACTCTAACTGAAAGAGAGGTATCAGGATTTAATAAAACCAATTGTTTAATCCAAACTCGAGGCATAGTTTGATTAGCATAAGCATCTAAGGACTTACGATGAGTATGCTCTTTAGTTTCTAATCCCTCATTAAAAAATGCTAAATTATAAATCACACGAGACGCCAATTTCGAATAATAAAGATAATCTTTGAGATAAGAAGACACGGTATTATTTAAAACAATATCAGACAACTCTTTAGAGTCATATGTTTCCAATTGAATCGTTTGTTTTAACTGTTCATAATCATGATCAAAAAAAGCGGTTAATCCCCGAATAGACTCTTTTCGAGTATCATAATGTGATTTAATCTGATCTTTTTTAGATAAAGCCAATTGTTTTAACTGACTCGCTTTTTCAGTTAACCCAGTCATATCCTGAGCAAGTAAATCAAGGCCTTTCAAATCCGTTTTATGTAAGGATTCTTTAATAAAGGTTAATGAATCTGTCATCACTTGCAATGCATCTTGATTTGATTCAAATAAACGATCATTAGCAAGCTCCGTTTCATCTAAAACTAATTGCTCTAGTAATGCCACAGAGTGCGCCTCCCCTGATAAATGATGATTCGCCAAAAAATCCCGTAACCAAGAATCATTGATTATAGAAGCCTCATGATCGTGATTAGATTCATGTATAAGACTATCATCATGATTCGTGTTAACTGATTGTTGAGACACCTGATTTGAAACAACCGATTTTTTATGCGCTGTTTTAGCCTCTAAAATTGTTAGTTCATCAATAATATAGCGACCCTTTAATAACTCTAAAACCTGCAAAGACACCTTTAATTTTGGACTTTTAAACTTAAAATGGCTAGGATTATCAGAATCAACTAGCGTTAAATCAGTGATAGTAATACCCAATGGATTAAGTGATATATATGTAGAACCAACCGACACTTTTGTTTGAAAAACAGCACGTAGTTCCTTGCTAACAACAGACTTAAGCATGGGATTCACTAAAAAAAGATTAAAGCCTATCAATAAAACAACCCCTATCATAGATAAACCGATAATTTTTTTATAATTCATACTCAAAACCTCCTATGATGAGTTACTAATCAACCAAATTAATGATGTTATACCACCTTAAAAACAACCCATTAAACGTGTTGATGTTACGATAAGATGAATAAAATTATTTGATAATAATAGATTTATGCACCAAAACAAAAATCCTTAAACATTTAAATAATTTCATAAGACAAACCATAAGCATGATGATTAAAAATAAAAGCTAAAGACCTAAAAACAAACGTAATCTTCTAATCGATTTACGAAAAGACGCCCTAGAAAAAAGCGATTCAAAATTTGAATGTATATGTAATGGGAGTGGTAGATCTGACATATAGTAAGAATGACGCAATGGCAGTATAAATACAGGCAAAAATTGTTCAAAATAATGAAGAGATTGTTTCTGTAACGATGACAATTCAGTGTGTTGATAATGAAAAAAAGTAAGATGCTGATACTCAAGAATATAATCAACCCATTCTGGTAAATCATCTAAATGATACGGATAAATTGGCAGATGCAAAAACACATTAATAGTTTCTGACATCAAGCGATCTAATAAGGACTGAGCATGTTGAAAGGTATGCCCCCCAATGATAGCTTGATAATCATGTGGATTAAATGTTGGCCAATAAAAACCCCAATAACTAATATAAGACCTAAGATGAAAAATAAATTCTTCAGACAGTGATAAATCATTCCAAAATCGTATTATAAGCCCTTCCCCATGTAAAAAATGAACTAATCGAACAAGTCCATCACTCATGATATTATCGGTCCAAATATCATACGAAAAACATTTTGGAAAAGAGGAAAAAAATGTACCTTGATTTAACATATCAGTTAGATCATGAGATGAAACCACATGAGCATTATCAAAGGATACCGACCCATCCACAATAAAAATAGGACAAGATCGT
Source organism: bacterium (assembly GCA_002716725.1). Lineage (GTDB taxonomy): Bacteria > Margulisbacteria > Marinamargulisbacteria. The sequence goes on from PBBX01000038.1 coordinate 14,557, forward strand.
TTTAAAATCACTTAAAACCCAATCATCTTAACTAAAACACGCTTGGACCTCATCCCATCAAATTCACCATAAAAAATTTGCTCCCAAGGCCCAAAATCTAATTGACCTTTAGTAATAGCAACCATAACCTCTCGCCCCATAATCGTACGCTTTAAATGAGCATCCGCATTATCTTCATACCCATTATGCTGATAACGAGAATATGGTTTTTCAGGAGCTAATCCTTCTAACCAAACCTCAAAATCATGATGAAGCCCTGATTCATCATCATTAATAAAAACACTCGCTGAAATATGCATGGCATTACACAACATCATTCCTTCCTGAATACCACTTTTTTGCACTATATGATTAACCTGAGGCGTAATATTAATAAGCTGTCGACGTGTTTTAGTATGAAAAAGCAACTCTTCTCTAAAATGTTTCATAAGTAATAATCTTAGTTTACTATCCCAAAACAATAAAATGAACCATAAGCTAACAAAATAATAGATCACTATCTCGATACATCGTAACTGAGTGCCCCATTAAATCCTAAAGAAATAAGGTATTCCTTTTTTGAAAATACCACATAAAAACTCATAATCTAACGTTTTCAGATTGATTAAATATTTAAAATTATATAAAATAAAAAAATGATATTCAAAATTAAAAAAATAATTATAACTCAAACATCAATAACAATTGAAAAAACAACAACAATCATTCCCTTTTTTGAATTTATCAACTCCAAAGATCAACAGAAAAAAATATTAACAAAAATATCTCACAAATCCATTCATATCATCTTAGATACATCGCTAAAGTCGTATCATAAAAGCATCAAAAAAATATGTCATGACAATCACATAACCATACATAAAATCAGTCTTGAAAACAAGAGCGTTATCTACCGAAAAAAAAAAGACTACCTCTACCTAAGTATACCGATTATTAGTTTAATCCTATTAATAACATCATGGTCCTTAAATCTAACCAAGAATACATTAACCCTCCTTATCCAAAGAAACACACAAACAAAACACTATCTTTCAAGCCAACTAAGCTTCCAAAAAAATGTTAATAAGCCCATCTATGAAACAGCTTCTAGCATTATAAATAGACTGGTAAATAAACCTGTTTTCATACAAAAAATAACAATCAAAGCACCCAACATAATGTCCATTATCATTTTCTCATATCAGGATATCTCAACCTACATATTTCAACACCAACAAACCCACATAAACCCATTAACAAATTTCAAAAAAGGAGATTATTATGAAATCACTTATATACTTTAGAAACAAGCTACTCATTATCATAATAACATCATGTTTATTAACACCCTTAATAATCCAATACCAACAAACATTCGAGACAATTAAAACCGTTAAAAAACAACATCAACAAATACAAATATTACTAAAAACATACCAAACAACATTAAATCACAAAACATCTGTAGAAACGCTAATAAAATCTATAACAAATACAGTAAAAGGATCCATCATCAAAAATCAGATAAAAAATAAAACCCAATACATCCGCATTAATGTTCAAGAAAAAAATAAAAATTTAATCCCTATCATAACCCTATTAAAACGTTCCTATGTTCCTATCAACGATATGGCCATTGATTTACTAAACCAAACCATTGAATTAAACATTCCCCTAAAATAATGCCCTATTACATAATGAGCCTAATCCTATTATTTAGTTCAATAATACAGGCAAATCCTATCATGCAATATCCAAATGCATTAAATAGAGAAACCTTACAATCCATTCAACAAAATCTAAATAAAAACAAAAAAATAATGACTATTTTTGAATCCAACACCTATTCTATCGAAACAATAAAAACAATTTTACAAAACTATGATCCCAATTTATTTATCATTACTAAAAAAGAAACCGGAAAATTAGTCATTCTCCATCACGAAAACCAAAAAGAAACCTTAAAAAAAATGCTCCAACAATTAAACCTATTACCCATAAAAATCCAAATAGATTGTTACATTTTCGAAATTAATAAAGAATACGAAAAAGAACTTAATCTCATCAATAGTCCTCTCGAAGACGGTACAGCAATAAATTATAAAAACTTAGATTCATTAGCAGAAAAAGTATCCCTACTTGATACAATTAAAACATTAGAAAAACAAGGACAAGCCTCCTTAATTGCTCATCCTCAATTTAAAATAGAAAACGGAAAAACAGCATCCTTAATAATTGGAGAAAAACTACCGTATATTACAAGCATTATCAACACAACATCCACATCACAATCACTGCATCATGTACAAACAGGACTCAATATTTCTATCCAAGCAACCGCCCTATCAGAGACCCAACTTCAATGTTTAATACAATGTGATCTATCAAATGTAAAACTATGGAAAACCATTCAAAACAACACCTATCCTATTTTAGGATCACGAACCCTGAATATCGAAACCATATTAGACATTAACCAAGCTAGCCTAATCACACAATTTACAGATTCTATTTCCAAAACCTATCAATCAAACAACCCATTTTTAAAAAGAATCCCATTTTTAAAAAAACTAACAGGTATAAACACACAAAAAACAAAAAAAACTAAACTGTGTATTATCTTAAAACCAACCCTATTAAAAAATTAAGCTTAAAAAATCTGAAATTACTAAAAAGAAAAAGCCCTCGATTAGGGGGGGGGGGTCATCGAGAGCTTAATCTGGTCTAACGACCATTATCTAGCATAGTAAATACCCTTAAAAATTTCAAGATATAAATTACAAAAAAAAGATTTTACTTGAACAACTATTTTTATTTATCTATCATTTATTAATGAAAGAAAAAATCAAACAATCTATCATTTGTGTGTTAAGTTTGTTAGTACTTACAACACCAATAACAGCAAATCCCTTATTAAATCAACAAATTAACTCTGAAATCCAACAATCATTAAGTAAAAAAAATATAAAAAAAACATTATCCAAATACAACAAAAACACATCAAACCGTGTAGAAAAAGAAAACAAAAACAACCATAATAAAAAGGATCAAAATGTTGACTTTAATACTATTGAAAATGAAAACCAAGAATTAGAAGAAAATGAAGAAGAATCAATTAAGTTATCTACTATTGAAAAAAAATTAAATAAACCAAAAATACATGATGAAGTTAATCTTCCTAATTATTATTTTAATCCAAAAAACGTTAGAGAAAGCACATTATCAGAAAAAAACATTCAAAATAAAGCCTATTTAAAAAAGACAAATTCAAACAAAGAATTTTCAGAAGAAAAAGACTTAGAAAACAAAGTCTTAACAATCCCCTCAAGTAATAAAACCAAAGATCCCCCTATCATTAAACAATTTGGCTATGACCTCTTTAACAAGGAGCCATCCTATAGTCCTCTAGATATGACAATCCCTGTAAATGATGACTATATATTAGGAGCTGGTGATAATCTAATTATTAGAGTTTGGGGAAAAATCGAACAACAGATAGATGTTACCATTGACAATAATGGAAAAATTTATATTCCCAAAACAGGAAATATCATATTATCAGGAGTTACCTATAAACAAGCCCACACCGTAATTAAAAAAGCACTGCAAAAACATTATGTAAATTTTGAATTAAGTATAACCATGGGAACATTAAAAACCATCAAAGTATTTATATTAGGAGAAGCAACAAATCCAGGAGCCTATGATATATCATCCCTATCAACACTGTTTACAGCCTTACATGCAGCGGGTGGTCCAACAAAACGTGGAACACTAAGAAAGATTCAATTAAAACGAAACAATAAAACCATTACAAGCGTCGATTTATATAAATATTTATTATCCGGAAACAATGCACATGATCATAAACTAAAAAATTATGACACAATTTTTATCCCCCCCATTGGAGAGGTTATCAAAATTTATGGAGAAGTAAAAAGACCTGCTATTTACGAATTAAATGGATCCACATCTCTTCATTCAGCGATTTATAAATTAGCCGGAGGCGTATGGGGAACATCCGATCAGTCTATTATTTCCGTTAAACGAATCACAAAAAGTAAACACCGAACATTCTTAAATATCGAAACAACTGATAAAAACATTAAAAAAGCACTCAAACAAACCCTATTAAAAAATAATGATCAAATAGAAATATCAAGCATCTTAGATGAAGAAAAAAATACAGTTAGAATTATTGGCGAAATACAAAAACCAGGTATCTATGCCTATTCACCTAACATGACATTATATGATTTAATTGAAAAAGCCTCCGGCATCAAAGCAAACGCAAACAAGAAAAAAATAAAATTATTTCGATACATATCAAATACACAAAGACATCTCCTTATTATTAATGGCAATAATAAAGAAACTCTAATAAATACCCCCCTTAATGATTGGGATGTCATTAAAATTGATGAGTTACGACATGACTATGTATTTATACAAGGATCCGTCTTAGCACCAGGCACCTATCAGCGGTTTGAAAATTTAAAAGTATCCGACCTCATTCAACTTGCAACATTAAGTGACAGTGCCGCAAACATTGGTGAACTCATAAAATATGATAAATCAGGACAAAACAAAGTAATATCATTAGACATCAAGGATATACTCAGCAACAAAGCTTCCACAAGCAACTATATATTAGAGGCCAATGACACCATTTTTATTCCAGACAACCCTAACTTAAAAACCGTTAAATCAGTTACAATAAAAGGAGAAATTAAATATGCTGGAACTTATATTATTAGCGAGGACGAATCATTAGAAAATATTATTAATAGAGCAGGCGGTCTAACAGATAAGGCCCTCTTAAATGGATTAGAATTAAACAGAAAAAAATTAAAAGACCAAGAGATTTCTGGACAACGCTATTTTTTAGAAGAAGAACAAAAACGTAATCTTTTTAATCAGACTAATATCCTAGATAATAGCGATTTTAATATAAGTAAAACCATGCAGTTTATTAATGCCCAAGAAAAGAAAGCAAAAGGAAGAATTGTTATTAATTTTAAAGATAAAAATAGTTTAGAAAAAATAACATTAGAACATAATGATGAAATTATCATTCCTAAAAAAACAAATATTATTCCTGTTATAGGAGGCGTACAAACAGCAAGGGGTGTATATTTCAAAAAAAATAAAAGCCCACGTTACTATATCAACAAATCAGGCGGAAAAAACCAATTTGCATTAAAAAGAACCGTATATGTCTTTAAAGCAAATGGCGTAATCAAAAAAAATCCTTCTAAAATAGAACAAGGTGATACGGTGTATGTTCCTCAAGAAATAAAAGCAAGCTTCTCAAATCGTTTCGAATCAATAAAAACAACACTGAGTATTTTATCAAACACATTACAATCTATTATATTAATACAACAATTAAGTAATTAGACCCTATTTATTAGCTTACACCATTTTAAAAAATCATGACCTAATCCAAATGTTAAATACCAATATCATTGATATAAAAAAACTAGATAACATAAACGATACCATTCTATATCACGTAACCTACCTAGCTAATAAAAAACAATGAATCACATCCAGGATATAATACCAAAACAGTACTTACTAATTCTCACTCAAAAGAAAGCCTGTTATACTTTAAAAAATGAATAATAAATTATCATTTAAAAACCTATTAACGACCCAACAATTAACGCATCAAGATATATCTCTTTTAATTAATACAGCAATAGACCTAAAAAACACACCCCTAACCAATATTAACGCAATAACACCTTTTCCCATTTTAGCGAGCCTCTTTTTTGAACCTAGCACACGAACTCGCTTTTCATTTGAAAGTGCCATCCTTCGGTTAGGAGGTAATTACATAAATTTAGAACAAGCCAATACATCCTCTATTGCCAAAGGTGAATCCTTAGAAGATATGGGCCGAGTCATGAGTGATTATGCAGATATCATTGTCTTAAGACACCCTGACATCAATAGCATGAAAGCTTTTAGCCAACATACAACTGTCCCCGTAATCAATGCTGGTAACGGCTCTGAAGAACATCCAACCCAAGCATTAATCGATTTAATGACACTGTATGAACATCATCAACGACTAGACTCACTGACCATTGGATTTTGGGGCGATTTAAAATATTCACGAACCGTAAATTCCTTAACAAAAACACTCGCAAGTTACAGCAACAACACCTTTCATTTTATTGCAACAGACGACTTTCAGGTATCCGCCACATGTGAAACAATGCTAACACAACAAACCTGTAACTACGTTAAAACATCATCCTTAAATGACTGTTTAGAAAAACTAGATATACTCTATGTGACCCGAACCCAAACCGAACGATTTACAAAAACATTATCGGAATATCTAAGCCCACTAAATAAAGACCTATTACAAAATATCCCAAAAAACTGTATTATTTTGCATCCCCTACCAAGGGTAAATGAAATGAGCAACGATATCGACACCTTAGCTAACGCACACTATTTCAAACAATCTCAAAATGGACTTTATATGCGAATGGCTTTAATAAAAACCCTGTTACAAAATGAATAACAGCACCTATTTTTTATATTCCATTCATAACAAACGATGAACCGATTTTTAGTAACAGGTGGTGCTGGGTTTATCGGGTCTCACTTAGTAGAAACCTTATTAAAAAAAGGCCATCAAGTTGTTATCTTAGATAATTTTTGCAATAGTTCAAAAGAAAATCTCTCGTTTTTAGCTAACTATCCCAATGAGTCATATACCTTAATTGAAGGTGATATTAGAGACAAAACATGCTGTTTAGAAGCAACAAAGAACTGTGATTATATATTACATCATGCAGCACTCACATCCGTACCAGAATCAATGGAAAAACCAGATTTATATGAAGATAACAATTTTAAAGGTACATTAACCTTATTATTAGCCGCTAAAGAACATAAGGTCAAAAAAGTAATCCAAGCCAGTTCATCTGCAATTTATGGAAATTCACCAACCCTACCAAAAGTAGAAACCATGACACCATCGCCCCTCTCTGCTTATGCCTCAAACAAAATAGCCTGTGAGGAATACGGACAACAATTTACAAAACATAATAACTTACCCGTCATATCACTGCGCTATTTTAACGTTTTTGGACCTCGCCAAAACCCAGATTCACATTATGCTGCTGTTATCCCCAAATTTATCACAACCTTACTTAACAATAAAACCCCCGTTATTTATGGCGATGGAAATCAAACACGAGATTTTATTTTTATAGAAAACATTATTCAAGCTAATTTAAATAGTTGTTTTGCCAATAAATCAGCACATGGCCTGTCATTTAATATTGGAAGTGGCACCCCCATAAGCATCCATACATTAACAAAAAAAATTAACAAACTATTACAAAAAAACAGTACCTATCATTACAAAGAAAAACGAGCCGGTGATGTCAAAGATAGTGTTGCCGATATTACCCTTGCTAAAAAATATATTGATTATAATAATAAAGTTACCCTTGATACAGGATTAGATGTAACTGTAAACTGGTATCAAACTAATAAAAAACATACAAAATGAAACAAGAAAATACTCAAACAAAACAAAATAAAACCATAAAAACAACCTATGATACGATTGCCGTCATTGGCCTAGGCTATGTAGGACTCCCCTTATTACTAGAATTAGCTAAAAAATTTAAAACGATTGGATTTGATATTGAACTAGAAAAAATTAATGAATTAAAAAATGGGATAGATAGAACAAACGAATGCAATAAAAACCAACTTAACAATACAAACAGCCAATTTACAAATACCATTGAAGACATAAAAGAAGCAAATATAAAAATTGTCACAGTACCTACTCCCATAGATTCGCAAAACAAACCAGACTTAAGTATTCTAAAAAATGCAACAACCTTATTAGCAAATAATCTCAAAAAAAATGATATTATTATTTACGAATCAACTGTATACCCAGGTGTAACAGAAGAGATCTGTGCCCCGATCATTGAAAACATTTCTGGATTAACATTTAATGAAGATTTCTTTCTAGGTTATTCTCCCGAACGATTAAGCCCTGGAGATACACAAAGAACCTTAACCAA
>PBBX01000039.1 GCA_002716725.1 bacterium
CTACAATGTATGATATTGATTTTAAACCTAGTTATTATAATCACATGGATAATACCCTCCAAACCATCGATAATGGGGTATTAAAGACATATTCAGTTGCTAGTAATACAATTACTGATTCTATTGCCGTAACCTATGATTATAAGACACTGAATGAATTTAAATTCTCTCCTGATGGATCAAAACTGTTAGTCTATAAAAAAGGGTCTCTTGACTATACTAGTCGCTTTAAGGGTTTAACATCCCTTGGTATCAATGTCTATGATATTGAAACTCATACGCTGACTAACATTCGAGATTAATAATTATAGTAACGTGTATCACTTTTTGGGTTTATTCTTTTGCTTTATGTTGCCACTATCCCTATTTGCAATACCCCCCCTCTCTGTTACCTTTGGTACACAAAAATTAAGTGGGTTTTCTACTTATAGTATAGGTGGAATTACAAACTCTAAATTTGGGAAAATTGCCTATCATTTTCCTGTAAGTGAATTGCAATTTCCAACCAATGTTTATGTGGCTAATATTAGGCTATCTTCACCATTTACCAAACGATTTTTAGCCCATTTATATATTCAAAAAAACATATCTAATGATGCTGGTAAACTTAAAGATTCTGATTGGTTATCAGCAGATGCTACTACCCAGGATAGTTACTCTGAGAGTGATACCCAGCTAAACCTTTATTCCGTTGATCTCACATTAAGTACCTCCTTATCTTGCATCATCTATCCTAATCAGCATCAAACAACCTACCGTTTTTTACTGGGTTACAGCTATCAACACTTTGGCTTTCAAGCTCATGATTTAGTTCAATGGTATCCCAGCGATCCAACAAGACAGGGACTTACACAAGCTGGAACGGTTATTACCTATAATCTTGTTCAAACTATGCCCTATTGGACTTTTGAAATTGATCACACATTAGGGCCTTTCTCTATTCGTCTAGCAAACAGCTATTCACCTTATGTTACAATCACCGATCAAGATGATCATATCTTACGATCAAAATTAGCAAAGGGATCATTAACTGGTTATATGCACTTAGCTAGATTAGCACTTCATTATCCGATCACTCCTTTCTTATCTAGCTTTATTCGCCTACGTTCTCAAACCATCCACTCTTATGGCACTCAAGTACAATCACGCTATCAAAAAACCTCAGAAGGCGATGTCGGTCATATTGCTGATATTGATGAAAAAATTAAGAGAAAGCTATCTGATATATCATTTGGACTAACCTATCGATTACAGCCTCTAACTCTAGCCACGACAACCCATATAGACGCTATAACCTCATCCTTAATACGATTAGGATCATCCCTATATATACCTTTTCAAGAACGTCATGCTAGTTTTGGCCCTCACCTAGAGTTTAATAACAACGCATTTATCTTAGGAATTGGTTATTACCAAGGGGAAAACATCGTTAATATGCTTAGCAAAGGCATCTACACTACAATCCCTATTTATGTCCTTTATAAACTACCGTTTATTCCTTATTTACAATTAGGAGGGGGCTATTCATTTTATAGTAATACTATAGATCCTCATGCCATTAGTGATCTAACTCGTTTAGGATTTTCAAATATCACAGAAACCGTTCAATCGAATTGGTTTGGATTATTATCTTTTGAAATTACCATGCCTTATAGCAACGATCATGTTCATTATTTTGCCAGATATAGTTATCAAAATACGACCATGCAATCTCGTGGTGATAACCATCATGTTATTAAGCCTCTATCATTATCAACCGTGCAAACAGGTATTAGCATTGCCTTATAATTATATTATAGTCCGTTTGATACTACTAAATCAGCTGATTACTTAGCTTACTTGTATCACAAACCGACATTAATGGTGCATACGTAAATTACACCTGACTTTAACGCTGCTATTCGTTTCCTAATCCCCTTAAGAATTACATTTTCAGGTATTTTTTATCGGTCTACTCTCTTATTAAAACCAGTTATTTATAGTCACTCTTCCTATCAAACTCCATCTTTACTATGATAGTATTTCTACTATGATTTTAGATTAAAAAATAATTTAATAAAAATTTATATTCAATAATATAGAAAATAGATTTTTAACACTTTTCTTGATACCTATATAACAAAACCCTGTTTTTTAGATTGAGGGGTTATTAACAAACGTCAAAACGATATAACTTAAAACGAACAAGTCCATGATAACAAAAAAACTATCAACAATCACAATTAGTAAGAAAGCACAAAGTCTGTACAGCTTCCGTTATCTGGTATTGGCTACCTCCTGCTTTTTTAAATATGACTATTTCTCTAATCTAGGGGAAATTAGTATCTGATTTTAGTAATTACTTTGTGACTACATTCTAAAATTTTAATTTCCCCCTTAGATATTAAAGAAAGTAACGTTAAAATTTTTCTTGATTTTCTTAAGTGATATCGTTGTATATTGCTTAGAATTTGGGTTTAAAACCAGTATATTTCCTGTATACATTTTTTTAAATTTAGAATGGGTTAAGGTTATATTACCCCATGATGGATCTAGTAGTTGGATATAGGCATCACTATACCCAACAAGAACACTAAAGTGATCTAATTTTTTTGTTTTTAAATGAATAATAACAGGTACTTTTAGGTTTTTTAATGTATTAAAGGGCGCTTTTATCCCTGTCGAACTAAAGTTATAATATGTAGCAGCCATTGATAAATCTAATAAGGTAATGGTGTTATCTTCTACAAAATGTTTCATATCAATTTTAGTAGAAAGCTTTTTAATATCCTGTTCTGTTATTTTATTTTTTCCAATAATATCTATTAACTCTCCTTCTGTTACCTTACCGTTATAAAGGTTTATTAATGTTGCTAATGAGGCAAGCCCACATGTGTAATCTTCTTTTTGCTGTACTGTCCCTTTAAATTTTAAAGATTGCCATGACTCTACTGTTTTTTCTGCTATTAAGTAGGGTGACAATATTAACACAAATAAACAGACGTACGCGTTTATCATAGTTTATACAGTGTATATACCGAAAAAGAAGCGACGTTGGGTGTTTCTTGACTAAACGAGGATATAATTTGAAATAATAATTTTTTATTTAGTTCATATATTGCTCCATATAAAAACGTCATTTGATTTTTTTCATCTTCTATCACACTATCATTTAACTTATTTTTCTTTGTGTTCTTAATATTTGTTCCCCATAATAAGGTAACATCATCATTGATGGAAAAATTAATAGTAAGTCCTATATTAATCTCATCTCCTCTTACATATTTTTTCTCTTTATATTGTGAGGATAAATAATTTTTATATTGAACTTGTAACGTAGGTGTTAACGGCGATATAACCGTATAAAAAGAGACGTTATAAGCAATAAAATTAAGATTATTTTCTTCTTTTATTAACTTCCTATTATCATAAAAATACTCATTATATATCACAGGTGTTTTCATCGAAACCATGAGTCCATAATCGTGATTTTTAGGGATGTAAGACTTAAGTATTCCAATCGTTACAGCACCTAATCTATCATCCTGTTTTGTGGAAAACTGATTATTTGATAGTGTTCTATCCCAAATAGAATATATGCTAGCATCAAGATTGATTTGGGTATTGTTCATTAATCCATATTGAAGCTCCATCTCTTCTATTAATTGAGACGTGTTTGCTAGTAAAGAAGAGGTTTTAACAAACGTAATCGCGTTATTTAGTCTTAACGTTCCTCGTTTTGGCATGATATCGTCAATGTTGTAAGATGTATTTGCTCCTAAAGAGCTTGCTAATAATAATAAAATAATAAGGGCTTTCATATTCTTAGAGAGCTACTTGTGTTAGTGACGTACTAATTCTTTTAAAAATTATCATTGATATTACATGCGGTAATAAATAAGCTATTGATAGTAAGTTTAATAGAAATGGTTCAGATAATGTTAAAATACTTATCCCAATTAAAACAGGAATTGCAATAATAAGAAACATAACCAATGTTGATAAAACAGTAGGTAAGCTTAATAAAATAAATCGTTCTATATAGTTTTGGTTATCGTTTTTTTCATTTGTTTTATAAGTAAAATAAAGCCCCAGTAAAATCACCATAACATAAGCCATATCATAATACATTTTAAATGGTATTTGAGTTTCTATTTCTGATGATGATGGATCTAGGAAAGGAACTATAGAAACTAGACATAAAATAAAAAAATATTTGAACTTTAATTTTTCAGTCAATGTTTTTTCTTTTATAGCTATTTCCGTTTTTTTTATACTAAATATATTCATTTTTTTTATCCTTTTTAAAAATTCCCCCCCCTCATGATTTTAGTTAGGGTACATATTCGTAATCTGGACGAATATTGTCACCACTTGTTAATGAGTTACTTGCATAGGCTACGATAATTCTCACAGCAACCCACGCTACAACGTTCCACCATTCACCTTGAATTTCACTCATTTGACTATTTGATAATTCAGATACGCCATCTGTATTATTAAATGCATAATCAATATTATTATTTGTGTCTGTAGAAATATCAGCCATTGCCACCCCTGCACCAACACAGTTAAAAGCTAATAAAAATAATAAAACAAACGATATTGTTTTCTTTTTCATGATCTCACCTCCTTTTTACGTTATATATTTATAAAATCATAATTATATAACATGGTCAATTCTTTTTTAATTTTTTATGCTATTTGCTATACTACCTTTATGATTAATATACTGGTTGAATTAATACTCTTTTTTTTTGTTGAGGTTCTCGGTAAGTTACTCCTTTCTATTTACAAACTTTTTAAACAATTAGTGAATTCTCTTAGAGCTTTTTTTGTAAAAAATTAGCTATTTATAATTCAATAGTTTGATACTATTGACTATGTAAATAAGTGCTAATGGGCGGACTCGTTTTTTTCAAGTCGTTGTCTAAGATCCCTAAACCCACCAAAAACATCTTCAGTTATCTTACTTGTATTATTTAAAAAATTAACATTGTGCTCTATATCTCAAAAACGTGTTTTTCTTACCAGTTCTTTACAACCTTGTTCTTTTTAGGTAAGTTGACAGTATGTTAGATATTCTTACGTATCAATCTAATTCTAAAATACGGGATCCGCTTCTTGATAAGAATCAAAAATCAATCATGCAAACCGTTGCTACTATTGGCGAAGCTGTTCGTGCCCAACGGGATGATGCTATTATTGCTTACACCAAACAATTTGATGCTCCCAAATTAGATGATTCATTTAACTTAATTGTTTCACAAACCGAAATTGATGATGCCTACACTCAGGTTTCAACTGACTTTAAAGAGGCTATATTACTGGCTAAAAAAAATATTACAGCGTTTCATTCTGAACAACAGCCTAAAAGCTGGCAAAAACCATGCTCGGTTGGCTCTTATGGCATGCAATACAGTCCTATTGAAATTGTTGGCTTATATGTTCCAGGAGGACAAGCTCTATATCCATCTAGTGTCCTTATGAATACTATTCCGGCTAGCATTGCGGGTGTGTCTCAACTCATTATGACAACCCCGCCTCGAGCTGATGGGTCACTAGCACCAGAAATCATTGTTGCGGCTATAGAATGTGGGGTTGATCGCATTATAAAAGCTGGTGGTGCACAAGCTATCTATGGACTTGCTTATGGTACCGATTTGATTCCAGCTGTTGATAAAATTGTAGGCCCTGGCAATCGTTATGTTGATATCGCAAAACAAGCTGTTTATGGCTTCGTTGATATTGATAAACCCGCAGGTCCCTCAGAAGTATGTATTTATGTTGATCATGTTGATTATGCTGCTTATGCAGCAGCTGAATTGTTTGCTCAATGTGAACATGATGCGGATGCATCAGGCGTTATTATTTCAGACCAAGAACCTGTTTTAAAAACCGTTCAAACTGAATTGATAAAGCAATTTTCTAACTTAAACCGTCAATCTATTATCAAAAAAGCATTATCTAATAGTGCCCTATATAAGGTCTTAAATCTTGATGAGGCTATTGCCCTCATGAATGATATTGCATCCGAACATTTATGTTTAATTTCAGATAATGCTCCATCTATTCAACCTAAAATTAAACATGCAGGCGCTATTTTTTGTGGGCCGTATACGCCGGTTGCTTTAGGTGATTACATTGCGGGACCTAATCATGTCTTGCCAACTGCTCGTGCAGCTCGCTTTTCATCGGCCTTATCCGTGTTTGACTTTGTTAAATTTTCATCCATTTTAACTGCCTCAAAAGAGTCATTGCGTGATGTTCAACCAGCACTAGATACACTTACCTCTATTGAATCATTGGATGCTCATAGAAACACTATATCCATTCGACTTTAATAACTGTCACATGATATTGATTTATTATTAATGTCTATTTTTTATTAATATTTTCTTAGTTTTTAACGTATATTTCTTAATAATTTTTATTGCTTAATTAAGCATGTTTTTTATCTTTAAAAAAAATGATTAAAGTTTCATTAAAATGGGTAAATAATAGTTACTTTGAAGGAAATTAATTAAAATGAGTGAAACTGCTAGTTCAACATCAAGCTTTTCGGAACCTGTAAAAAAGGTAGCTACCCTATTGCTTTTCTTAGAAATGAACAAGCCTGCTTTATCTAAAGGGATTTTAAAAGCTATGGGTGAAGCAAAAAGCCGTATTGTATTAGAAGCCATGGCTAATCTTGGGAATATTGATCAAAATAATTTACAGGATACTATTTTACAATTTCATAAATTATTTGTTGAAAAAAAGAGTATTATTGGAGGCAAAAACCTCAGTTCTATGCTATTTCAACAGGCTTTTGATGTTAAAGAAGGAAAAGCATCTGTATCTTATGATAAACCCTTTCAATATCTTGAATCTATTGATAATGACACTATTTTAGATATGTTTGACAGACTTTCCATGCAAATGAAAGCATTAATTTTATATTATATTAGCCAAGAAAAATCGAGTCAGTTATTACAAAAAATGGATACAGAAACATCTAAACTACTATTTAAAAAAGTATTTAGTGTTAAGGTTATTTCTGATAACTATGTTAGTAAATTAGATAAAAAACTTTATGAACAATTTATGAGTTCTTCAGGTGGCCAATCCTTAAAAGGTATGGTGTTAAAATTTGCTGCTATCCTAGAACAAACTCCTGCTGATAAACGTAATGATTTATTATCTAGCATTGAAGAAGACAACCCTACTCTATTAGAGGACATTAAAGCCAATATGCTATCGTTTGAAAATCTTGTTAAATTAAAAGATGAAGAATTACAACTTATTCTTTCTAATATCGATATGCAAGATTTATCATATGCTCTTCAAAGCACTGAAGATGCTGTGAAAGAAAAAATACAAGCTAATATTTCTAGCAGAGCTAAAAGTATTTTAGATGAGGAATTGGAAGCGGCTAAAGAACGTGCTGATGAGGATTCGATTAACGCTGCTCAGCTTAAAATCTTAGGCCAAGCACGTTCTCTTCAAAGTGCTGGTAAAGTAACACTAAAATTTGTTGATCCAGAAAAAGAATCTGCTAAAAAAGATGGTGATAAAGATGACAAAAAAGAAAAAAAGGATAAAAAAGAGAAATAATTATGGCTAAAGATAGTAAAGCAACTTTTACAGATATTTCTGAAGAAGATTTAACGTCACTTATGGAAATTTTTAAAAGCTTATCATTAACAATCTCTAGTTTTATTTCATCAGAATTTAAATTAAAATTTTTACTCTCTTATACAGAACATGAATGCAAACAATTTCAAGATATTTCCTTTAACGATAATCCCTCAATTTACAATGAGCTAAAATGGTTTTCAAAACCGGCTTTATTGTATGCTGATCGATCCTTTATTTCTCGTCTAGCTAATCGTATTTTGGGAGGAGATGGTGTTGCTGAAACAGTAGAAGATCCTGATACTTGGTTTTTTTCTGAAGAATGCGTTGCAAATGAATTTCTTGATTTAATTCTTGATTATTTAAATACTCACAATCAGCTTATTCAATTTGAAAAGTCAGTTAAAGATATTGGATACTTACATATTTATTATCCTGAAGATGTTTTGCTGTCGGTTACCTTTAAAATTGAATTTGATGGTGAAGAAGGGGGCTCTATGGGAATCTTAATGGGAGAATCTGCTCTTAAAGAATATATCAAAGGGCCACAAGAATCTGATACTTCTAATGATATTTCTAACGAAAGTACTGATACTAATATAGAGGATACGTAACTACCTCCAAATGATTCTAGTATTATGTTTTAGTAAGGTAAACTAGATTCTAAATCATTAATTAATATATCATTTGTCTTTAACAAATCTAATACATTCCACGTTCCTTTTAAAAACGATTCTCGTTGGGGATCTGGCATAGCAATTAAAAATGATTCTTCAAAATAACGTACCCTTTTACTCACTAAGTTAATGGTTAGCATTGTTTCTGGATGCTTTGAAATAAAGTCTACACATTGTTTAATGTCATCACGGGTAGCATACACAACAGGCAACCCAATTGCTTTACAGTTACCTGCAAATATCTCAGCAAAGGATTCTCCAATGATTGCTTTAATTCCATATCGCTTTAACGCTTGAGGAGCATGTTCTCGAGATGATCCACACCCAAAGTTTTTTCCCACTAATAAAATACTGGCATGTTGAAACTGCTTATCATTAAAGGGATGCTCCTTTAAGTTCCCCTTACTATCTTGTCTTTCATCAAAAAACGCATACTTTCCCATGTTATCAAACGTTATTTCTTTCAAATATCGTGCAGGAATAATACGGTCTGTATCAATATCATCTAATAATAATGGGATAGCTTTTCCCATAACTGATTCTATTTTCATATTTCGATAAACGTCCTAATATCTTTTACTTTACCATGAATAGCCGCTAACGCTGCCATTGCGGGGCTCATTAATAAGGTTCGTCCTGTTGGACTTCCTTGCCTACCAATAAAGTTTCGATTGGATGTTGATGCACATAACTGATCCTTTTCTAATTTATCAGGATTCATCGCTAAACACATAGAACATCCTGGATCTCGCCAATCGGCTCCTGCTTCTATAAAAATTTTATCCAAACCTTCTTTTTCTGCTTCTTTTTTTACATTTTGTGACCCAGGTACCACCATCATCTTAACATCTTTATGTACGTTATTATTTTTCATTATCTCAGCAGCTTCTCTTAAATCAGATAGCCTAGAATTGGTACAGGATCCGACAAAGACAACATCAATAACCTTATCTAAAATAGGTGTATCCGCTTGAAATTTCATGTGTGCTAACGCTGATTCTATTAATTGTTTTTCATCATCTGGCTTTGATGTTGTATTTGGGAGTAAATCATTTACACCAATGGATTGTCCTGGGGTGATTCCCCATGTCACCATAGGTTCTATGCTACTTCCGTCTATCATAACCACATCATCATAAATAGCATCGTTATCTGAACAAATTGATTGCCAATAGTGCTTAAGCTGATCAAAGGACTCTCCTTTTGGAACATACTTACGATCTACTAAATAATCCACTGTCGTTTGATCTGGATTTACATATCCAATTCGTGCTCCCCCTTCAATGCTCATGTTACAAACTGTCATACGCTCTTCCATACTCATAGAGTCAAAGACTGCTCCAGAAAACTCATAGGCATACCCAATACCCCCCTTTACTCCACACTTATTAATAATTTTGAGTATCACATCTTTGGCAGATACTCCTTTTTGCAAGGTTCCTGTCACCTCTATCTTTCGCACTTTCAGGGGGGTTAAGGCTAATGTTTGTGTTTCTAATACTAAGGCTACTTCTGATGTCCCTATTCCAAATCCTAAGGATCCAAAGGCTCCGTGTGTTGATGTATGGCTATCTCCACAGGCAATCGTCATACCTGGTTTTGTTAAGCCTAATTCAGGGCCAATTACATGAACTATCCCTTGATTTCCAGAGTGACTATTAAAAAATGTAATTCCATGCTCCTTAACATTATATTCTAATGTTTTTGACATTAATTCAGCTTGCTGATCTAGAAACGGTCTATTTAACTGATTTTCTGTTGGGATAATATGATCTAAGGTAGCAAATGTTCGATGAGGAAAACGAACCGATGCTTTTCTTTCATTCAAAGAGGCAAAGGCTTGAGGGGTTGTTACTTCATGAATAAGATGTAACCCAATCAATAACTGATCTTGGCCAGTTGGCAGGGTCGCTACTTTATGCTTATCCCATACTTTATTATATAAGGTTCGTTCTGCCATTCAAAAAGCCTAAAAAGGCTAGCTGATTCTGTCAATAGAATTTAGCTTTTTATAAATAAAAACGTAGTTTTTTTAATTGTGTTTCTGATTTTAATGTATTTAATCGATCCCGCAATGGTATGTATTGATGTTTTTTTATGTTTTTTGCTTGATAGGTTTCTTTAACCGTATTTGATATAATTTCTTTACATCCGTTTAAACTATCATAGATACGACTTAATCGTTTTTGTTGCTGTTTTGTCATTTTTTTCCTCGCTCTCACTATGGATTTATATCTTAGTAATAGACAAGAAAACGTTTTTTAAAACATCATTTTTTGTCGATATTAATGGATGTTGCCTTCATTGCTAATGGTTTGAATATAATGTTTTAATTTTACCTTGGTATTATGACTAAAATCTTGCATAACATAGTCAAGACAATGCTGTTGTATAATTCCTATTTGTTTATCTTGAAATCCCATTGACTTTATATCGGCGCCAGATAAGGCTAAATCCTTTTTTGTGAACACTACTTTTTTATGATCAAAATTATGCTGTATCATGCTTTTAATCCATTTTTCTTGTTTCTTACTCAGCCTTAGCTGTCTAAAACACCTGTCTATTTCTAAGTCTTTTAAAAGATAAGCTAATCGTATATTGCGTTCTAGTTTATCTAGATCATTAATCACTGTTTTGTGACTATTACTTATTCCAGGGAATAGTCTTTCTCCTAATCCAGACTCTATCAATGCATTGATGCCTATACTTGGCTTTTTGGATGCGAGTAATTTTAATAACTCTTGTGTTATACGTTCTTTTGATGGCAATGTAATCGTTTTACCTAGCATACATACGGTTTCCCATGTTTTTATCTCACAAGAAAATTCAAATTGGGCCATAAACCGACAACACCGTACTAATCGCAAACTATCTTCTTGAAATCTTGCTTGTGGATTTCCAATGACTCTTAAAATTTTGTTTTTTAAATCGTTTTTCCCTTCTACATAATCCACAATTTCTTCTGTTAAAAGATCATAGGCTAATGCATTAATCGTAAAATCCCGTCTTTTTACATCCTCTTTGAGAGATGTCTCAAACGTTACACTATCTGGATGTCGAGAATCCGAATAGTCTCCATCGCTACGAAATGTTGTAATTTGTATAGGAATCTTTATTGATTGATATGTTTTTTTGATGGTAATGGTCCCATACTTTTTTCCAGTTGCTACCGTTTCTTTAAATAAGCTCTCGATACTATTAGGTGTTGCATTGGTTGCTAAATCTATATCAGTAGAAATCCTTCCCATTAATGCATCTCGAATTGTGCCCCCTACTAAATATAATTCGTATCCCTGTTCTTTTATCCGTTTGGCTATGCTGGTTAAAATGGTTTTATAGGGATGATTTAATTTAAATTTCACATGATCTAGTGTATCAAAAATAAGGTTGCTCTTAAACGACTGATCTGTTAAACCATGTTCATAGTACGTTTACAGCATGATTGTAACGTTGAATAAGATGCTAAAACACTTTACACTTTTTTTAATGGAATCAACGAATCTTATCCATATTAATGATCTGCAGCAGATTTTACCTCATCGTTATCCTTGCTTACTACTAGATCGTATCCTTCAAGTTGAATCAAGAAACTATATTGTAGGTCTCAAAAATGTTTCCATTGGTGAACCCTATTTTCAAGGTCATTTTCTGGAATCTCCCATTATGCCAGGCGTATTAATTTTAGAATCTCTCCTTCAAACTGGTGCTGCTCTTTTTTTACAAGATCCTGAATATTATGGCCGATTTGCTTTTTTTGCCTCTATCGAGCATGTTAATTTTTTTGAACGCGTTATTCCGGGAGATCAACTTCGTCTTGAAATGGAAGTTGTTACTATTAATGAAAATGTAATTTCAATGACAGGAAGAGCATTAGTAGAGGGAAAAATTGTTTGTTCAGGTGAATTCTCATTTAATTTAGCACACCGTCCTTCAAAAGCTCAAATTCATTCAACAGCATCGGTCCACCATACCGCTATTTTAGGTAAAAATGTTGTTATTGGTGCTAATACCATTATTGGAGAACAGGTTCATATTGGTGATAACACTCAGATTGACGCTAATTGTTTTTTGGAAAAATGGACTCGTATCGGGGAATCATGCCGTATTCATTTTGGTTGTGTTATTGGTTCTGAGGCTCAAGATTTAAAATATAAAGGGGAGACCTCTTGGGTTAATATTGGTGACCGTAATGAAATTCGTGAATATGTTACGATTAATCGTGCTACAGGAGAAAAGGAAGTCACCGATATTGGATCTGATAATATTTTTTTAACACATGTACATATTGCTCATAACTGTATTTTAGGGAATAACATTGTCATTGCTAATACGACTAATCTTGGGGGGCATACTGAAGTTGATGATAATGTGGTCATTGGAGGTATGACAGGGATCCATCAATTTGTACGTATTGGCAAAGGATCTATGGTAGGCGCTTATACAAGACTTCCTCAAGATGTCCCTCCTTTTATGTTATGTGAAGGAAACCCTGCTTTAGTGAAAGGTCTAAATGCTGTTGGTTTACGTCGTAATGGGGTTAACCGATCATCACTATCTGAACTTAAAGAAATTTATAGATTATTATATCGATCTGGTCTTGATACACGCTCATCCTTAGATTCTATTGATGCTAAATCCTATTCTTCGGATGAGGCATCTTATTTAATTAATTTTTTAAACACGGCTTCTAAGCGTGGTTGTATTAAAAAACAAGAAGCTACGTGAACATATTAATTATTTCGGGGGAAATCTCAGGTGACTTATATGCCTCTTATCTTGTTAAGGCCATCAAAAAAACATCATCTGATCATACTATTTATGCTATTGGGGGGCCAAAATTAAAAGCAGTTTCTGATACCTTTATCTTTGAATCTGCTCATCATCATGGTATTAGTTTTTCAAAACAATTTTTTAATTTTAAGCTAAAACAGTCTCTTTTAAGGTCCTTAGAAAACGCGCTGAACCACTATACATTTGATCGCGTTATCATTGTTGATTTTCAACATTTTAATACTGTTATAGCCTCTTATTTTCAATCTCTTTCTATTCCAATTTACACTTTTATTACCCCTAATTTCTGGATGTGGCAATCTAAAAAACAAGCCCAAAAAATTTGTAATTATTCCGAAAAGATTATCTGTATTTTTCGTCCTGAATATGAATTTTATAACCGTCTTCATCCAAAAACTTATTATTTTGGGCACCCTTACACGGATATTATTAACCCTATCAATTCTCCGCCTACTTTCAATCCTTCTAATCCTACTATTACGATCCTTCCTGGCTCAAGACCTCAAGAATTTTCTCTTTATTTGACTGCAATGCTTAAAACATGTACCATTCTTTCTAAAATTTATCCTGGGTTATCCATTATCCTTCCTGTTAGTTCAAAACAATATCAACCTATTATTCAGTCTTATTTAAATCGCTATCCTCATCTTTCTGTTTGTTTAAGCATGGATTCCTCTCAAGATGCTATTCGTAATAGCTCCTTAGTAATTGCAGCCTCTGGCTCTGCTAGTTTAGAAGTTATTTTGCTTAATCGTCCTTTAATTATTTTAGCCGCATTACCCCCTGTTACATACTGGATTGCTAAATACATCTTACGTATACGCCTTTCTTATATTTCTCTACCTAACTTTTTAACCAATCAATATATTATCCCAGAGTTTGTGCAGTCAAAAATATGTCCTAAAACCATCTCGATTCATGCTCACTCTATGCTTAAAAACCCTAAGAAATATCTTATTAATTATTTTTTAGTAAAAAAATGTTTAATTTATCAAAAAAATGTCTATAGCTTAGTAAGTAATGAGTTGTTAAATTAATATTTTATTTTACAATGTTAATTTTCTACAATATAATTATTTTATAATTAAATAAAGGGAAGTATTATATAATGAAGCGTTCAAACAAGGGTTTTACATTAATGGAAATGCTTATTGTTGTTACTATTATAGGAATTTTATCTGCTATCATCATTCCAAGATTATTTACATCAACCACATCTGCTAAAAAAAATGCACGTGAAGCTGAGAGGCAAACGATTAATAGTCAAATTGAATTGTTTTATTTTATTGAGGGTGTTTATCCTGATGGGAAAGGGGCAGGTGATTCTAGTGATGCTTATTCATCAGCTGCATGGACTGATTGTGCCATTGAAGTAGGTGATAATTGTTGGAAAAAATATTGGCCAGAAGTAATCCCTACTCAAGACCCATTAAATTGTGACTGGACATGGAATGATCAACATAGAATACCAGAAGGTAATTCTGTTGCTGACCCCGAGGGAGATGGGTGTTAGTGGCTAATTTTATTTAGACCATTTCTTGTCAAACAATACTAATAATGGCTTTACCTTTGTTGAAATATTTATTTCTCTATTTATTTTAGGTTTAATATCATCACTCATTATTCCACGTTATCTTTCTTCTAAATCTTATATTGCTTTAAAAACTAGTTCTAAAGAACTTTCAGAACTATTTTTTTTATCACAGCAAAAAGCCTCCTCTTTTGGGATTACCACCAATGTTGTTATTAATTATTCTGAAAATGATGCTAGTGCTATCGAATCCTTCACTTTTTTTCTTCCTCATTCTCAAACATTGGTTATTGAGGATACTATCTTTAAAATCCCTCAATTTGTTACTTGTACATTAAGTAAATCTATAACCTCCATCCAATTTTATCCTAATAAATCTTGGGCATTATTACAAAATTTAACGCCTCTTGCTGATCATTATCTATCAATATTAATGTCTTATAAATCGGTTTCATATCCCCTTGAATTTTATTCTGAATCTTCTACTATCCAATTAATAGATCCTCCTTAAAATATGGTATTATTCAATTAATGTCTCATAAAAGTTCTGGAAGTTTTTATATAGAAGTCATGATAACCTTACTTATGCTAGGAATCTTGGCTACTTCTTTTTTACCAATTTTACCTACTCTTATTGAAAAAACGCTATTGTTAAAACGTTATCAGTATTTGCAATCTATTAGTGATTATTGTGGTAGTTATGTCTTTCGTTGGGTAAATTTTTCAAAAGAATCAAAACGACTTCCTTTTTCATTTTTTGCTACGGATAGCCCCCTTGAATTTACGGGAGAGACACGCGTTAATAAATTACTGTGGGCGACACCTCCTAATTTAAATAGCACTTTTTTATCAGATCACTTTAAAGTTACGATTATCTTTAAAGATAGAGAAAATCGACTTGATAGTGCGGGCCTTGTCGTTACTGTTTGGTATGATGAAAACTTAAATACTATCCTTGATAGTACCGAAGAACATATTTCATTTGCTACTATTATTACTGAAAAACAAGCTCAATGAAATCCTATCATAGAGGGATTAATCTTATTGAATTATTAATTGCGATTACCATTACAGCTATTGTAGCGATTCCTATGGTAAATGCCTTACGAAGTATGTTATCTACTTGGAACAAGGGTAGTAATCAACTTGAAACCATTAAAACATCTCATTTATCATTTAATCCTTTACTTGAAAAGTTACGATTTGCTTCTCACATTAATACGGTTTCGTTATCTAATAATTCGTTTGGTTATATTCAATATACGGATACTGCTAATCGCATATTTACTGTTTTTTATAATTCTGATTTTAATAAAAATTTTTTTAATGTCCCTAATAATTTTCCAGAAAACTCTCTCGTTTTTTTTCGTGATGAACTTTCTCCTACTCCTGAATTACTCATTCAACATATTTCTTTATTTTCTATCGAAACATATGCTGAAGATAGCTCTCTTTTTTTTAGGGTTGTTTCTCCTAATAACACCTCAGATCCTGATTATAATCGTATTATATCTCTTAAAATTAATGCTACTATTTCCAAAGATGGATTTGAAGAATCCCTAGAGCAATTAATTGATTTAGCTAAAACACCTTTTGATGCCTCTAGCACCTTATCGATTGGTGATGATTCGTTAACATTTATGGATATGCTATCTAGTTACGACTCTATAGAAATTAATGAAAATAATATTGCTTTTAATGGAGATGTCTTGTCCTTACCTAGTTTTGTACACCCAATTAAAATACTGCATACATCTCGTTATTTTGATACAATCTCAGATGCTCTTGATGTGGCTCAATCAGGCGATATCATTTTAGTGGGTTATGTAGAATCTGGGTACATCGAAAACTTTATTGTTCCCGAAGGGGTTACTATTCGAGGAGGGTATAACCCTCTTACATGGGAACGTGATCTGATACACTATCCTTCCAAAATATATATTCGAGAAGGTATAAACCTTATTGATTCTGTTTCCTCAATTATTGCGATGGAAGATAATGCTACTATTGATGGTTTGGTATTAGATGCTAAAGATCTAACACATGCTATTTATGCTAAAAATGTTAATAATATAACCATTATGAATACTCAAATTGATAATGTGGATGTTGCGATGTACTTAGAAAACATATCTGGATCACTTATTCAAAATAGCGTTACAGCTAATATTTCTGGGTTGAGTATTACGAACTCTACAGAGGTTTCTATCATTAGAAATTCATTTACATCCTTTAACCAACTATCCGTTGCGAATGTCCTATTAAGGGGAAATAATAGTGTTTTATTTGCTAATAATTATATTACAGGGGGCTATATTGGTCTCTCAATCCTCAACTCTATTAATCAGACGCTTGCTAATAATGCCATTACTCAAGCTGATTATTTTGGATTAAGTATTATTAATCTCAATTCATCAACTATGTATAACAATATTATTGCAAAAAATAATATTGGTGTTTTTTTGGATATTACCACTATGGGAGATTTTGCTTCTAGTGATTTTAATTATAACTTTTTAGCAAATAATGAGTTTTCTCAAAGTAATAATCTTCCCCTTAACGGAACTAATATTGCTATTACTCTTAGTGACTATATTTGGGAAAATGAAAATCCATACTTTTCTGATATTCATAGCTTTATGTTAAAATCATCGCCCCCATCCTCACCCTTAATTGATGCCGGTTTTGGAAGTAATGAAGTGTATACCAATGGAAACCCAAGCTTAGGCAATTCAACTAATGATATAGGCCTTTATGGTGGTGCCTATAGTGGGCGTGTTGGCATTCCGGTTAAATTTTTATTTACAACAGCATTATCAAATACAGCGATTTTAAATTTAATTGAACAATCTTATCCTGGTGATTTTTTATTTTTTAATAGTGGCACCTATGATATTACGCAAACTATCATACTTAAACCTTACCAGTATTTAGGGGGCCTATTATCAAATTTATCCTTATTAAATCACCTGGGAAGTTCTTCTTTAATTGATTGTGCTGATCATACTATTATTGAACAGCTTGCCTTTCAAGGCAATCAACACTCTATTTTATCAGCTACGTCTGTTGATCATGTTTCTATATCTCAGTTAATTTTTAAGGATGCTTCTAATGCTATTAACATAGCAACAACATCAGCAAATATTCAGTTTTGTACTTTTTATAACTGTACTACTGGTATTAATATTACGAATACTTATACGGGCTCTATTAATTTTAATATTTTTGAATCTAATGTTTTGGGCATTAATAATAATACTAATACAGCGGTATTTTCATCACATAATTTATTCTATAATAATGGTACTTTTTTTTCTGGTTCTGTTATAGAAGATAATAATGTATCCAATGACTATTCTTCTTTTCGTAATGCAGATTCAAATCGATTTGAATTAATTTCTACTTCCAATGCTATTAACAAGCACCTTGATTATGATAGTGGTGCTATTGACTATTTTCATCATTTTGGACAATACATTAGCGTGCCGATTCAAAATCCTATTGATCGTTTTTATAAAACATTACGTATTGATTATGCGCATCCTCCAGAAACATTTCAAGTATTATCAGGGGTTACCATTGGATTTATGAATAATAATAAATCTATTACACTTAATACCCAAATCCTTATTGATTCTGAAGATCTTAACTCTGTTACCGTTGATCTTCCTCCGTCTATTATAGCTGATGATATGCAACTTATTATCCAACTTGATTCATTTACCTTTGGGCGCTCTCCTTATATCGATGATATTACACTTTCTTGGTAATTATTTTGGTATTAAGATTCTTTAAGTTGGTCATATTAAACAAAATCTCTTATACTTAGTTTAATTTCCTTTTTAGATCTGGTGCTCTATGTCGCTGTTTTCAACAAAAGGGATAGTTGAGTATATAGTATAAGGAATGGGAGGATTGTATGAAATTTTTTATTGATACAGCAGATATTGATGCGATTAAGGATGCTTATGAAATGGGATTGGTTGATGGTGTCACAACGAACCCATCTCTGATTAAGCAATCTGGACGAGATCATGAAGAAACAATCCGAGACATTGCCTCGTTTGTTCCAGGACCTATTTCAGTTGAAACGATTAGTTCTACAGCTCAAGGCATGCTAGATGAAGCGGATATTTATCAAACTTGGGGCCATAATATTGTTATTAAAATTGTGATGAGTCCTGAAGGTATGCAAGCTGTAAAATACTTGTCTGCAAAAGGTATCAAAACAAATGTTACTGTTACCTTTACAGCGGCTCAAGCTTTGATTGCTGCTAAAGCTGGGGCTACCTATATCAGTCCATTTGTAGGACGTTTAGATGATATTGGCCATAACGGTATGGATCTTATTAAACAAATTCGAACCATTTATGATCATTATTCGTTTCAAACAAAAATCCTGGTAGCAAGTGTTCGTAATCCTATTCATTTGTTAGATGCCGCTATGATTGGGGCTGATGTTGCAACTGTTCCACCAAAAATATTACAACAACTGTTTAAGCATCCTTTAACTGATAAAGGAATCGAACAATTTTTAGTAGATTCTAAAGCATTTCAGAAAACATAACTGTTCATACTCCATAACGCTTCTTTTTTGATACGTTTTAAGCAATCATATTGACATGGAGCCCCAAGGGCTCGAATATCCAACGCGGCTGTGATGGTTATAGGCGATTTTGGTCGGACTTTTCGCTTTCCTGCTGCAGGTGCTTTCTAAACATGTTGTAAAAAGCTACCCATCCTATTCCTTGGTGATATCCCATTGCGGGTTCTGTCGTGCTGTTGTCTGTAGGGGCTATTTCTCGGACTGTTCGCTGGACTTTTCGCTTTCCTGTTTCATGTGCTTTCTAAACATGTTGTAAATCGTTGATACCACTTATCTAAACTTTCTGCTGCTATATCTAGTTGCTTCTTATTATTGCTATCTATAAATTTTGTAAAACCCTGAATTATAGCTCCCACTTTTCTTTGTGTAATTTTTCCTATTATAGAAAGCTCTGGATCCTCAATTTGAGTAATACTACTAACTTTCCCAGAATATAATGATTGAGATTCTTGTAAAATAGATCTTAAAGAATATATAAGCATTTTTAATATTGTTATTTGTGTACATATGTCTAACTGGTCAAATTCTGTCTTGTTAAACAACGTGTTAACTTGGGTAGACAAGTCGGCTATATCATTTTTTGCAATTAATTTTTTTAAATTTTTAAATTGTTCTCTCAAAATCTGATCTATACTTTGATGTTCAATGTTTGGATCAAATCCATATACCGTCATTGGTGATAACTCGTTACGTATGCGTTGCCTATATTGTAATAACATAAGTATATAATCATAAAATTCATAGTTGATATCCTCATTATCATACTCAAAAAATACATGCATTGGAATTTTACCTGTAAGATTGTCCGATAACTGATCCATATCTGTTCCAATCTGCTGATTTCCATAATAAAATAATACGCCATATTGTAAGTCGTCATTATCCTTCATCTCAATTAAGTGCTCTATTGGTGTTTGCGTTATTTGAAATGGGAGGAATTTACTTGGTTTTGCTTCAATTAAATAATACGTATTCTCTTGATCATCTTTAATGATAAATTTATCTCTTTTTGCTTTTAATGACTCTGGCAGTACATTCTCATAATAGAATTTAAATTTCTCTAATAATGCGTCCTGTCGATCTAAGCCTGGGTTTAGTTGGGTTGTATTATCAAAAGGGCATAGTACAGCCATTAGCCCTTTTTCATCTGTATATGTCTCGATTGTCGATTTTATTACAACAGGTTCTGCTGGGAGTTGCTCTATTATCGATTCACCTAAGGCTTTTTCAGATGCATCAATATCTGCTTGCTTATAGTGCACATGCTCAATAGTATTCCGTTCAACATCAACATACTTAATAGTATTCAGTTCAAGTAGACTTTCCATTTTTCCTAGTATATTTTGCAAAGGAAATATTGTTGATGATGGTATAATAAAATTAGGCTTTTCAAATTGCTTTAAGTAATCTATCGTCCCTCTAAGTCCTTTTATCATTTCATCCCAAATTTCCGGACCTTGTTTGTTTGTTTTAAAAGAAATATCTTTCACATTTATTCCATTTGT
This sequence comes from bacterium, assembly GCA_002716725.1. Lineage (GTDB taxonomy): Bacteria > Margulisbacteria > Marinamargulisbacteria. The sequence goes on from PBBX01000039.1 coordinate 20,707, forward strand.
ACGACCTAAATTATTGGAAACCACCTTGTTCCATTTTAAGAGATAACTTTGCATTAAATATTCAAAATCTTCTTTGCAAATGATGTTGGATTTATGGGCTCTAATGATTGTATTAGCTGAAACAAATTGGGTTTTTTCTTTATCGTATTTTTCTAAGTCAGCATCATCATGGATACAGAGTGTTGTTTTAAATTCTGTTAGCATTTTATGAGTTTTGTTACTGAATGTCTCGTTAGAACCAAATGGTTCATTCATAGCAATCAGAGGCTTTTTATGATTAATACTTCTTGGATTATTTAACGTTATATTAATAGCCCCATAAATGATTAATAAAAATCTAACGAATTCTGGATACACCAGCATCATCCCTTCATATCCAATACACGTTTTTACAGCATCTTGCTTCAAACTATTTAATTTAACCGTTGAATGGATCTCATTCCCGTTTAATTTTTCTTTAACTTGGAACTCTATTTCAAAATCAGTTTTATTTCTTAATCTTTGAGCTATAGCTGGTATTAAATCTATTACTTCCGTTTTGCCAAAACCAGCTAGTAGACCATACTGTTTATTTGGATCTCCTAATATAAGTATCCCTATCACCATCTCAATCTGTCCACTTGTTGGTATTAAATTTTTATCATAAAAAGCAGCCACTATTTCATCTAGAATCTTTTTTGATGCGGTTAAATATGGATAATCTACGCTTTTAAACAGTCTAGTTGATATTGTATTTGATAGTGTAGTAGTTGAATCCTCCTGTAACTGTATACCTTTAGCTAAGAATCGAGGAACACGACATATTCCATTTAAATAGGCTTTTTCCATACATTTTTTGTCGGAAATTATACCTTTACTGAAATAATCAGATGGGAGAATACACAGCTCAAAGAAAGCTTTAAGATAAACTGTAATCTCTTCGGATGATTTATCCTCAAAAAATGTTTTCTCCCCACTAAATTCAATAAATTTATCCTCAACATATTTTCTTAGTGTTGCATAATCTCGTTTACCGTTTAATTCCCTCATATCATCAAATTCAGCTTTCTTAAGATAGTCAGGATTTTGTTCATTGAGCGCCTTAACATGTCCAAACACTTTTTTTTCAGCATAAAACGCTTGGTAGGTCTTAGCGAAACCACGTACTTTTCTTTTTTCCTGTTGTTGATCTAGAGTCAACCGATTTGGTGTAATCCCGTAACTCTCTAAAAACTCAAAAAGAGTTGGGTACCCTTTGTTGTTATAATACTTAAATAACTCTTCAATCTCATCATCTTCTATCGTCTTCTTAACTTGAAGGGGTTCAGACTTTTCAATACCTGGATGTTCTACAACTTTATTTATAATACTTTTATCACAATCAGAGTCTATCTCACCTAGCAGCACCTCTAACTCGTCTTTTGTTTTACATGCTTTTAATCGTTTTTCTATTTGCTCTAATGTTAATCTTGATATGCTATTACTTAATGCATTAAAGTCTTCTGGGAAAACGTCTTTAAGATCTTTCAATAGCCTTTGATGGTGTGGATTTGATAATTTATGTTTTAGATTTATCCATTTACCTAGTCCTTGTTCTTCAGGCGGATCATCATCAAACACTCCTTTTATGATTTCATTAACTATACTATCTCTATCACTACCTTCTTCATTTAATTTTTCTGTTTTATTTTGAATGAAATTTCGGAATTTTATTAGACTGTCTGCCTCTGTTAATTTTTGTGTTATATTCTCAACAGCGTCGTCATCAATTGCCAAATTTTGTTTTACAATTACGGATTTATCCGTTGTAAAGATGCTTAACTCGTTTTCACGAAAACCTAATTTTTCTCTAAATCTCTCCTGTTTACACTCCTCAAGTATCTTATCTATCGTATTTTCATTTATATATGTGGCTAATTGACGTTCATTATCCTTAAAGCGCATTATTGTGGTTATTGCCTTATTTAATCCTGAATAAAATTCATCTAGATTGTCGTTTTCCTTCTTTGAAGTTTCTAATCTTAAGGCCTCTAATGGGTTACTACCATCATCAGCTAACGTTTCTGTCCTTATCGCAACCAAAACACACGTAGCAGCATCATCAACAACCTGCCCATCATAGCATGAGAATATCTCTGTTTTTGCTGCTGTTTCTAAAGTCATTACTTCTGCATTAATCTCTTCTCTCAATTCTGTCTCGTCTTTGTTCATACCAGTCATCCTATTCGGTTTTTGATCAAAACTCTGAGGACCCCCTTGTTGCTCTGTTTGCCCCAATGGAGGTCTAAAACGAGATGATATATCCTCCTGAGAGGGAGAGGGAATAATAGTACGAGACGTATCAGGAGGAGTATGAGTACGAGGAGTATGAGTACGAGACGATCCAGAAGGAGTACTAGGACGAGTATTAATTGGGCTTCTTCTTCGCTTTTTTTCGGTATCGGTAGAAGGACGAGGGGTCATAGGAGGGGTAATAGTAGGAGGAGTGGGAGGAAAATGACGGGTCCTATAAGTACGAGAATTGTCATGACTATCAAAAAATTGATCACTACCACACTGATTACCAGAAACATTATTGTACAAATAAGATGGTTCAATGCTCTTTTGCAACTGTTTATTAATTCGACTTAATTCTAACTGTAGATCGTCTGATTTTGGTATATCTTTTACATCACCTTTAACCCCTTTATAATATTCGATTGCGCTAGTCAGAGAATGGAAGCTTTTTGCATTTGATTTTTTATCTTTTATTATAATCCCATGTATTTCGCTACAATTTAACGGAGGTTCCCCCTTTCCATTTTTTTTTAATTGTACTGTGCTATGTTCCCAATAACCAACTATACCCTCTAAAATCAGATCTGTATTTAAAATTTTTAATAATTCAATGATTCTCTTGTTTAGTCTACCCGTAATAGTCTCATCATTTTCATTTTCCCTAATTCCTTGCACTAAATCCTTAAGATACCTTCTTATTCTTCCCCTAGTGGCTATATTATCTTCTATAGGATCTCTTACTTGTAATAATTGGTCTATTTTATGTTTGTTGTTCTTAATATCTCTAATTTCAATTTCTTGTTTAGGTTCTAATTTACTATCACTGATAGAATCAGCACCTTTACTTAATTCTATACAAAACTCTTGTAATTCTTTTTCTTGCTCTTTTTTCAATGAGGAATCGATGCTATTTACTCTAACCAAGTTACTAACATAGTCTTCAATCTCAGTATTCTTTTTATCTGGTGAAGGTGGTAGAGGTAGAGGTAGAGGTAGAGATGGAGATGAAGATGGAAGTAGAGATGGAGTGACACTCATTATAATTCACCTTGAAATCTAAACAGGCTAATGTGTTCAAAAGTAGTGTATAGTTTATTTAGGATAGATATATTATGGTGATCAAATATGTTGATATTACCCCACTGAAACATAGGCTTTATTAATAAAGCAGTAACTGTTTCAAATTTATTAGAACGTTTTTTATACAAATTATTATTTTTCATCATGAACCTTTTTATTTTTTAATCTGGGACAAACAAAAACACTGGGACAAACAAAAACATTGGATTTAGTGTTCTTGTCGATTGATCTAAAGGAAATTAACTGTCATATTATCTCTTAAAATACTTATTAACAACAGACATTAATTTCCCTGGCCTAGTAACCCCGTCTTACTAAAATAATAGGGAGGACTCCAGCCATAACGAATAGCACCTTTGGTAAAGGGCGTGTTCCGAAAAATTTCAGCTTCATTGAATTCTTGTTTTGTTAACATTGTTTTTTATTTTTAATTTATATCTTTTTTTCTTTTTTTTTTAAAGGCTTATTACATTATCGTTTTTAATCTTCAAAAAATTTCAGTTAATTTTTAGTCCCCTTTTAGTTAAGGGGATAATAATAGTGTCTGTGTCAAGAAAAGAGTCGGAGTTTATGTCATAAATTTAGTAACATTAATAATATTATGAAATCCTGTCATGTAACCAATGTAACTTAACTCAATATCGTAGTAGCGTTATAAAAGTAGGCCATACAAAGTTGATAGCAGATAAAGGAAGAAAAACTTGAAGAAACAAATACAGATATGAAACAATACACTCATGAGTAAATTACCAAAGAAGTACTTGCATAACGAACGAGAAGCATTTTGGAAAGATAAGTGGGAAAAAGATAACATCTATCAGTGGAATGACGTCACGGCGCGTGACAAAGTTTTTTCTGTTGATACACCACCGCCAACCGTATCAGGATCCTTGCATATTGGACATGTCTTTAGTTATACACATACTGATGCAATCGCTCGTTACCAGCGTATGAAAGGAAAGAATGTTTGTTATCCCATGGGTTGGGATGATAATGGTTTACCAACCGAAAGGCGGGTACAACATGTTTATGGAATTCGATGCCAAGTAGATTTAGCCTATGAGGAAGGCTTAGAGTTTAACAACGATCATAATAGAAAGCCTCATGAGTTTATTGGGGTATCTCGAAAAAATTTTATTGAAGCCTGTGAACAATTAACAAAAGAAGATGAAGCTATCTTTGAATCAGTTTGGAGACGGTTAGGATTATCTGTAGATTGGAATTTACGTTATGAAACCATTAATGAGCATTGCCGAGCAATGTCTCAACGATCTTTTTTAGATTGTGTAGAAAAGGGAGTTGTAAAACATGTTGAGGCACCAGGAATGTGGGATGTTGATTTTCAAACCGCTGTTGCACAAGCTGAAATAGAAGATAGGGTAAAACCAGGAGCATATCATCATATTCGATTTGCTGTTGAATCAGGAGATCACTGTGTTATTGCAACAACTCGGCCTGAATTATTAGCGGCCTGTATTGCGGTAGTTGTTCACCCAGATGATAGACGCTATCAGTCAATGATTGGAAAATTTGCAATTACCCCTTTATTTCATGCAAGAGTTCCAATAATGGCATCAACGCATGCTGATCCTGAAAAGGGAACCGGTGTTGTTATGATTTGTACATTTGGAGATGCCGATGATGTTACATGGTGGAAGCAATCATCATTAGCTGTCAAACAAATTTTAGGTAGAGATGGGACATTATTACCGATTGATTTCTCAGAAGAACCATTTAATTCATTAAGACCTGGGATCGCCAAAAAAAACTATGATGAATTAGTCGGGAAACGTGTGAAGAAAGCGAGAGAAGCAATCGTAGCCTTATTAAAAGAAGCAAACTCAAGCGTTGATGGAACAACACAGGCTTTAATAAAAGATCCAGAACCAATAGAACATCCTGTAAAATTTTATGAGAAAGGAGATTCTCCTGTAGAATTAATCCCAACAAGGCAATGGTTTATCGATATTTTAAGCTCAAAAAAAGAGTTGTTAGCACAAGGAAATAAGATTAGCTGGCATCCGGAATATATGAAAACACGGTACCAAAATTGGGTAGAAGGACTAAACCAAGATTGGTGTATCTCAAGACAGCGGTTTTTTGGGGTTCCTTTTCCAGTATGGTATCCCATCGATGAGAATGGAGTCATTGAGTATGAGAAACCTATTTATGCTGATGCGAACCAATTACCCGTGGATCCGCTATCACAAAGTCCAGTAGGTTATACTGAGAATCAACGAGATCAGCCAAATGGGTTTTCCGGAGATCCTGATGTGATGGATACGTGGGCAACATCATCACTAACACCACAATTAGTGAGTCAATGGGGATTAGATGATAATAAGCATCAAGCTATATTTCCAATGGATATTCGTCCACAATCTCATGAAATTATTCGAACATGGGCTTTTTATACCATTGTAAAAGCATGGGTACATGAAAAAGAAATCCCATGGAAAAATGTAGTCATTAGTGGCTGGGTATTGGACCCTTACCGAAAAAAAATGTCAAAATCAAAAGGCAATGTGATTACACCGGAATATTTGATGGATCAATATTCAGCTGATGCGATTCGATATTGGGCATGTAAAGCACGCTTAGGAGCAGATACAGCATTTGATGAAGGTGTCTTTTCTATTGGACAGAAGTTAACAACAAAGTTATTTAATGCCGCTAAGTTTGTATTATTGCAGATAAAAGACCAAGAGGAGTTAAGCATTGATCAGATTATCGAACCATTAGATTGTGATTGGATGGAAGATGTTTATGATGGGATTAATACAATTACTCAGGCTTATGATCGCTTTGATTATGCCGCTGCATTAGAAACAACAGAGCAGTTATTTTGGACTTTTTGTGATCATTATATTGAGCTTGTAAAGGGAAGAGCCTATCAAGAAGAGGATATGATAAAACGACACTCTGCTTGTGCTACGTTATTAGAAACATTAAGTATTTTATGTCGATTACTAGCACCTGTTTTACCATTTATTACAGAAGAGGTATGGGGATGGCGATTTTCATCAAATAACTCTAGTATTCATCAATCGATATGGCCCAGTAAACCTGATACCAAAAAAACTGAACATGAAAGAGGCGTATTCTCTTGTGCTAAAGTAGTAATGAATGAAATTAGAGCTGCTAAAACACAAGCACAAAAAAGCATGAAATATCCCGTAAAAAGATTAGATTTATCAGGAACAAAAGAATTTGAAAAGCAAATTACGTTAGCAGAAGATGATATTACACGAGCAGGGAGTGTTGAAACGATTACATACCAACCGTATACTGATAATCAAAAGAGTGTAGTAACCGTAAATTTAATTTAAAAAAAGAAATAATAATGATAACAAAACACTATTATCTAAATATACGGCACACGATTTGGAATTACTAAAACGTGGCCCTAATTTTCCCTAGATTAGGACTATCGTCATATTAAAAAAAGCAGGCGGTGTCCAATCCCAGGTAACGGCACCTGTACAGACTTTCTGCTTTCTTATTAATTGTGCTTGATTATCGTTTTCTTTTGTTACTATTATCTTGTTCGCTTTAGTTTATATCGTTTTTGCCTTATTATTTAAAGGCTCTATCTAATTATCGTGTTTTAGATTCAAAATTTTCAGTTATTTTTAAAGCCCACTAAAATACCCCTTCCGGATAATCTACACCCCTGGTTTCTTTTTCATTTCAATGAGTTGCTTGCATACATCGTCTGCATCAAACTCATCTAAATTGTCTGAAATAATGTCTTGTTGTCCTTGCCATCGTTTGTTTCTTAACTCATAACCAGCTTCCGTTGACTCAACTCTTCCCCATCGTTTTGTAATCTTCGTTGGATTATAATTAACACAAAATTATACTATAATAATTCCCAATAAAAATTTGTATTTCCAGATACGTCTTTATGCTGGATAGATGCATACGAATCCATTGATTCAAATAAACATCCAAACCCAACATAAAGACAAATTAAACGAATCACTATATTAATAGTCATTATCGTCATTACAACTATAGGCTTCTAGTTCCCTCCCCAATCATCTAATGATAGTTTAGCCGATTGTAATACTTCCTTAGTCTCATCCTTTTTTTGAATAAATATAATAAAACTTAAGTCGGTAGGTGTTCGAGTATTAAAACCATTATTCCATGAAATAGTTGGAATAGTAATATCTGACAAATCATACGTAATAGTCTGAGGGTCACCTGATGTAGCCGTTAACATTTCTTCATTCTCAAATACATCTAACAAACTATGAGCAAAATAAGTCTGGTCATTTTCTCCTGGGGCCTGGCTATAGGTATGAGAATCCTCTACAATAACCGCTCTAATGGTAGCATTATCTGCGCTATCAGATAGATTATCGATTGTTACCTCAATACTGGCATCACTTGAGTTAAAATCCAACGTAATACCATAAGATGTGAAACTTAATCCAATCGCTTGAATCTCCTGTAGTTTATCAGGATGTGACTCAGATTTAACTCCATTAGAAAAAACAATTGGTACATAGTCAACCCCATAGAATTCTTCCATTCTTGAATTAATAAAGCTATTAACATCATCAGATAATGACTCTGCTAAATGATCCACTCCCCAGTAGGATTTATAGGGGTCCCCAAACCGAATCATATTAACCTTATCAAAAGCCTCCTCATCAGAAGATAGTAGCTCTTTAAAATAATCAGAAGAATCAGCACAACCATCACACATATCTGTGGTAAATTTTTCGATTAAAATATTTCGTTCATATACAGAAACACCCGTTGACTCTACGGTAATTAAATGAGTATCACTCTGATTTAAATATAAATCAACAGCAAAAATACTTACATTATAATTTCCGGCTGATTTTAATAAAATATCTAACGTACTATCCTCCTTAAGTGGAACTTGTAAAATATCCCCTTCATCAATTTGGTAATAATACGTTAAAAATTTATTTTCTGCTGTAATAGGGATAGTAACAACACCTAGTGAATTAGTTGTATATGTATTACCAGCAATTGATATAACGACGTCTTTTTCAACAATTAAATTTCGAAAACCAACACCAAACTCTAACGAATCAAGATTGATTACATTAGAAAGCCTATTAGAATGTGTCGATGAATGACAAAATAGTACAAAATACTTAGAGTCATTATTATCATTTGCAAGATAAGCCTTATAAACTTTAGAATTTTCATACTCACATAAATCCAAAAATTCATCATTATCTTCCCCTATTAAAAAATACGTATCGCCAATGGATTCTCGAGTATAAAGAAAGGGTCCTCCTGAAAAATCTAAAACATCCTCAATAAAAGTATCCTGAAAATTTGGTAGAACTGTAAAAATCAAACGTTCAGTTTCAGTAGTAGAATTGATTGTAACTGAAAATGTTTTTGTAAATTCCTTCTGCTCTGAATTAATAGTAATATTTGATACATCACTAAGTCCTAAGTTAAATGAAAAAAGAGTCTCAGATGCCATCTTTAAATCAACCGGATAAAAGTCTGTAAATATAGGTAGGTTAGTCGTTGGTGTTGGTGTTGGTGTTGGTGTTGGTGTTGGTGTTGGTGTTGGTGTTGGGGTTGGTGTTTCTGTTGATGTTTCTGTTGATGTTTCTGCGGGTGTTTCTGTTGGTGTTTCTGTTGATGTTTCTGTTGATGTTGAGATTTGGTTGCTGTTGGCTGCTTGAGTATTACTACCAATAGAAACGACATTAGTCGTATTTTGAGTAATATTTACCGTAACCGTAATATCTGTTGAAAATTCACCATCAAATGCTGTGATAACAGGATTATACAATTGCCTATTACTATATATAGGAGCATCCTTAAAATTTAAATCACCTAAATTTTTACTAATGACAAATAAATTTGGTGTGACTGAATATTCTATTTTAGATTCTTTATCAGCATCTGTAGCCTCAATACGACCAATAAACCTTGTA
>PBBX01000040.1 GCA_002716725.1 bacterium
CCTATCGCCTGTTCAATGCCCGTAATACGTTTTTCTAAGGCATCAATGGTAGGATTACTCACACGCGAATAATAATAACCAAAGGCTTTTCCATTAAACACATCTTCTAATTGTTGTGGATCATCATGAGCAAAACTAGCTGTTTGATAAATAGGCGGCTGAGTCGCGCCTGTTGCTGGATCTGGATCGGCTCCTTGATGAATAAAATTTGTTTCTTGCTGATAACTCATTCGTTACCCACCGCCCATAAAATATAAAAACTCAACTTGATCGCCTTCTTTTACCTGAGTTGTATCAAATTGATCTCTATCTAAAATATCACTATTATATTCAACTGAAACCATTTCTGGCATTTTCACATCTTTAAGTTTTAATAACTCTGAAATGGTTACTGAATCCTTTTCTAATGTTGTTTCTTCACCATTTAATTTAATTTTCATTATCCTTCCTCCTGTTCAAATAATGTTGTTGATAAATAACGTTCACCAAAATCACATAAAATACAGACTAATGTTTTGCCTTTATTTTCATGTTTTTTTGCCAATTCTAATGTAGCATAAATATTGGCACCTGATGAAATCCCACACAACAGCCCTTCTTTTTCCGCTAATAATCGTGCCGCTCTAAAGGCATCTTCGTTAGTGACTTGAATGATCTGGTGATAATCTGTTGCCTTGATATTATTAGGTATAAAGCCAGCTCCAATACCCTGAATCATATGTGGTCCTGGTTCACCTCCAGATAAAACAGGCGAATCAGTAGGTTCTACGGCAACAATCTTTACAGCTGGTTTATGTTCTTTAAAATAACGAGACACACCAGCAATGGTTCCACCCGTTCCCACACCGGCTACAAAATAATCGACTTCCCCATGTGTATCTTTCATAATCTCAGCGGCTGTTGTCTCATAATGAATCTGAGGATTAGCCGGGTTATCAAATTGTTTTGGGATAAAAACATTACCAATCTCACGTGCTAACTCTGCGGCTTTTTCTAAGGCACCTGTCATACCTAATGGCGCTGGTGTTAATACAATGCTTGCACCCAATGCCTTTAATAACTTACGTCGTTCTAAGGTCATGGACTCTGGCATGGTTAAAATAACTTTATAGCCTTTTGTTGCAGCAACAAAGGCTAAGCCAATACCTGTATTACCACTAGTGGCTTCAATAATGGTTGTTTGATCATTTAAAACCCCATCTCGTTCGGCAGCTTCAATAAGAGCTAATGCCGCTCTATCTTTTACTGATCCACAGGGATTCATAAACTCACATTTACCTAAAATAGTAGCGCCTACATCGTGACTTAATGTAGGTAAATAAATAAGAGGTGTTTTTCCAATAAAATCTTTAATTTGTTTATACGCTGCCATTTTTTTTTCCTAAATACTATATAATAAGACTTGTTTTGTTTTTAGCTGATTATAAACCAATTCATCAATAGTTATAGCTAAACTTGTTTTAAATTGCTCATCAATGGATTCCCAAAACTCTGTTATCGCTTCTGCTCCATTATATCCCCTTGCAAATGATAAGGATTGCTCAAGGCATGATGCAATTTCTAACACCGTTATTAAGGATGCTGGTCTTGCTAATGTATAGCCACCATTTGCACCTCGTGTACTGCTAACAATGTTTTCTTTTCGTAAAACACTTAAGATTTGCTCCAAATATTTTTTTGGAACACCGCAAGCCTCTGATAATTGCTTTATCGTATAGGACTGAGGTTCATCTAATGCCATTTTAACCAGTACAGCTAAGGCATATTTTGTTTTAATCGACATCATAACAACCCTAATCTATACTATTTTAGTATATATTTCAAGATCTTATAACATAGTTAGATAATAAGTATAACTAAATGCTTGGGCTGATGATAATTCTGAGACTGTCTTTACAGTAGAACACTATTTTGTACATACGGTCCCTGAGCCCCCTTCCAGCTTTACTTCCTAACCTAATTTCGTGTATGAGTAATACATAGTCTTCTTTTATTTATCATTGTGACTACATTACGATAACTTAACCGGTATAATCCATACTATCTTACACCTAATCATATTATCTTTGCTTATACCCATCTAATTCAACAGGTATCAACTGACTAATTTAGTATTTTCTTTATACCCTTTTATTTGCTCGAAAATAGAAACTGATAAAATTAATATCCCTCCAAGTAAGATATTAATAGATAGGGTCTCATTAAAAAACCACCAACTAGCTATTATGGCATATACAAGCTGTAAACTAGCTATAATCCCCACAGTTGTTGCATACAATGTTTTCATGGATTGAATAAACATTATATGACTTAAAGCAACGACAATAATACCAGCAACGGCAATTAATAGCGCATCTTTTGCACTAATAGCCATTAATGGCACTATTCCAATAGGGGCTAAAATAATGACAGAAACACCTATTTGAATTAGCATTAACCAAATCGGGGAATACTCATTAACAATTTCTTTTATAATGATATTTCGTAGTGCAAAACATGTTGCTGCAATTAGGCCTAACATAATTCCAAAATAAATTGAGTCTCCATTAATGGTATGACCTGATAATAAGGCTATGCTTATAATTAAAACACTTGATTCAATTAAACAGCGAATTTTGTATGGCGTTTTTGTTAATAATGGTTCTAAGATTGATGATATTAACGGATATGATAATAAGGCAATCACTCCAACAGCAACGCTAGATAGTTGAATCGCCATATAAAACAACACCCAATGTATCGTTATTAATATACTTGATATCGCTATTATTAGCATGTGCCGTTTGGTCTGTATTGGTTTTATTATATTAAACATAAAACAAACTATACATAATACAGGAAGTGCTGTTAGTGATCTCCCAAAAATAATTCCATAACTTTCTAAGCTAATCCATTTAGCAAACAATCCTGAAAAACTCATAATAAATGACGCTATATTAATAACTATTAAGTTTTTTGATGTTTCTTGCATAAGTTAGCTTATCATGAATTTATCATTATAAACTAACCTATTTTAAATAAAAAGGCGGCGAAGCCACGCCCACCCCACACAACAAGAACTGCTCTAACATAGCGCTAGGGGGGCCTATTTGGCACATCAACTCAGCTTTCAACAGACCCTATGTGGGCGGCGAAGCCACGCCCACCCCACACAACCAAGAACTGCTCTAACATAGCGCTAGGGGGTCATATTTTGGAGCGTGGACTCCCGCGAGCCCGAAGCTTCAGCGTAGGGTGTGGAGTCGAGTTCCAAAATATGGCCGCATAGCGTTATGTTAGGGTAGTTCTAAAACTGTTTATAGAGGAAAGTGGAAATAACAAACCCAACGCCAAACATGCCAATACCGGCAATATTAGTTAAAATAAAATAATACACAGCCTGGGTAAATTGTTCTTGAGATAAAAGCGTTACAATATCATAAATAATAGTTGAAAACGTTGTAAGAGCTCCACAACAGCCTACGATAACACCGAGCCGAATATGCTCTGGTAAATCAAGATGTTGAATACCGGCAATAATAGAGCCTAATAAGAGACATCCTAAGGAATTGGCAACGATGGTACGAACGGTAAAATGATTTTGTTGCATCGCTTGAATAATGCCATAACGAATTAATACACCGATTAATCCCCCCATAGATACGCTGATTATATTTAACATCTAAGCCATCACCTCTTGTCTTTTTTTAACTAGTAACTGGGTAAAAACGCTTACCCCTTCGATACAAATTGTAATTGCTAATAGGATGATAACACTATTAACGATTAGTAATAGCCATTGATCATTAACCCAAAATTGACGTTGATTGATGATAGTAGCCCATAGGGTGATTGCTAAAACAGTAAGGCAAGGAATACCCGTTACAACGATGGCATATTTGGCACGTTTTGACAGGTATACGGTTATTACTAATAGGGCGAGTCCTCCAAGCAATTGATTCACGGCTCCGAATAAGGGCCATAATTCGAGAGCTCCCTTCCCATTCATACCGGATGAAAAAGCTAATAAAGCAGCTGATATTACGCTAATGGCAGTGGCTCCATATTTATGTTGGATCCAAGATTTTTTTAAGTAAACACCACACTCACTAACAATATAACGTTGTACGCGTGTCGCTGAATCTAAGGTTGTTCCAGCGAAAGATGCGATAAAAACGCCAACGATAGCAATCCCAAATTCGATAGGAATACCGAGTCTTGCCATCATGTTAGAGCAACCAATCACAACGGCTGATAATTTTGATCCTAGACCGGCAGATGCTTGCCAAGACCCGTAATGAGCTTGAAAGGCTTGTGTTCCAAATAGTGTCTCAGAACCAGAATGATAAGCAAGACCTAGACCAGCACCGACAGCAATAATAACAACCAAAGCCAAACCGGCTTCCATTAACATGGACCCATAGCCAACGTATTGAGCATCGGCTTCAGAGTTAATTTGTTTGGCGGATGTTCCCGAACAGATTAGGGAATGAAATCCAGATAAAGCCCCGCATGCTATGGTAATAAACAGAAAGGGCCACATGCTAGGGGCTCCTATGGGGTTTGTATTAATGGCGGGTGCAACAAAGTTTAGTTCACCTAGTATACTACAAACGATAATACCGCCAACAATGAGAGCGAGTGCTACGTACAACTGCCAGGCATTGAGATAATCTCTGGGTTGTAATAGTAGTGATACGGGCAAGATGGAAGCGATAAATGCATAGGCTAATAAAATCAACGTCCATAACCCGGTTTCAGGCAATCCAAATAGGCTAGTCAATTTGATAGGCACTAGGATACCGATATAGACACATATATAAAGAAGGATCGTACTAACCAAGGTTTTAAGCCAAAACGGTAACTTAGATCGTTTTATCCAGAACCCAAAAGCAATTGCTAAAGGAATTTCAAGCCATACGGCTAAGACAGACGATGGAAATTTAGCAAAAATCAAAGCAATAATTAAACCAAAAATAGCAATTACGATCCATAAAGCAAGTAAGACAATGATAAAAAAGCAAAATCGTACGCGAGGAGACATATAATCACCGGCAATATCCGATAAGGATCGGCCTTGATGACGCATGGATATGATTAAAGCGCCAAAATCATGAACAGCTCCCATAAAGATAGACCCGCACACCACCCATAAACAAGCGGGGATCCACCCCCAGATAATACCGATAGCAGGCCCTACGATAGGACCAGTTCCTGCAATTGATGTAAAGTGATGACCAAACATTACTTGTTTACTGGAAGGAACATAATCTTTTCCGTCATATTGAGCATGAGCAGGTACAGGAGCCTGAGGGTCAATTTTGATAATCTTTTTAGCGATAAACGTTCCGTATACATGATACATGATCCATAAACATGAGACTGATACTATTAATACTATCAAGGCAGACATGGATTTAATTCCTTATTAATTAATTATGTTAGTATAATGACATACTTAAATTTGTTTAAGGTTTATTTCACCCTAATTAGGATATATTTGCAAGAAAACTAACAGGATTTCACACTTAACTATACGTTATCTTTTATTTATATAAAACAATGATTTTATTTCACTATTTTTTTATTTCTCATTTTATCTTACTATTGATGCCAAGACTTTTTTAATATCGTCAAATTCGCCTAACATTAAACAGGCACCTCCAACTCCACATCACAATAAACCTATCCCTAGTTCTAGACAACGGCATCTTTCAAGTGGTTTTCTATACTTGTTAAAACCACTAACTGGGCTATTATTAATGTCTATTCCAGCTATCGAAGGATTTGTTCCAAAGCTGCCGCTTTCAGCTAAACACTTACAATATAATCAAGCTACGATCTTCATATACTGTACATCAACATCCACGTACAGCACATCAACGTCCACGTATGTCGGCATACGATGATTCCGACTATCAACTTGGAAGTGTTGAAGGGGTTTTACTTACTCGCTTTGATCGTGACTCTTTTCGTAAGGTTGCTGAAGATGTTTACTCAGCACAATTGACTTCTTTTAATCATCATTTTCAACATACTGAATGTTTAGTTAGTCTATTTCTAGATAACCGATCTTTTTTAAGACTACAAAATCTTCGTGATGCTATAAAAAATGGCGATCGATTACTGTTACAACGATTTTTTTCAAAGGTTCCTAGTCAGATACTTGATAAGAACTTAACACTTCGAGACACACAAATCCATTCTGAAGCGTATCAATCTTTTTTATATTTTACTTTGATGGACCACGAGCTTCCTGTACACGATCATCCCCCTTACAAAGATAACATGCTAAAATTACTTAACGATTCTCTATGTGATTATGAATGGAATCAATATAAAAACACTTTCACTGACGATATAGTTAAATTTGAAAAGTCCCATAAAATAAACTTACACCCATTGATCAAAACAGTCATTACAGAATCTGAATTATATAATTATAACGACCGCTATAAGGCCCCAGTTATTCCTGACGACTATTTCAAGCCTGGAATTATTGAAGACTTATTAATCAATCACCCGATATTACTGCTGAACTTGTAAAAGATCTTAATTTTATTGATGAGCTCAAAAGCTTACTAATACGATTTCATTATTTATATCGAACTAATCCGGATAGTGATACAGCTATAAACGTTTTATTTAACCTCTATGAAAACAATATTATTAGCCTAAACTAGTATTATTAACATTCTTTTAATTTACATGCATGATTTTTGATTTTAATATCGTTTAATAGTATGAAAAAGCCGTAACAGATCTTTGTTTTACCTAATAAACAAAACTCTACAGATGTTTTTTATTCAATTACGATATAGAAACACTCTTTTTCAAAAAATTTTCACTTAAAATCCATTCTGTTACGGCTAAAAATTTGGACAACTAGCATTTCTTTTCAACAAAGCTTCGGATGATCTTAATAACACCGTTTCGGGTACCTGTTTTGCAAGCATACTATCATATTCTATTTTTTCTTTTTCATATAAACTGGCTACCTGCACTTTAACGTGTTCATATTTTTCTTTTAATATCTCAACTAATTCTACATGGAGCATTTCCATCTGATCTAATCCATCATTAAAACTCGTTCCAGTTTTTTTAATTTGATTTAATTTATTCTTAAGATCAAAGAAATACACTGTGAGTGTGTCTATATAACTTAATGCATATTCTCCGAATTTACTCGCGTCATCAAGACTTATTTCTCGAAAACTTTTTACTTCTTCTTTCATAGTATCTAAAAACTCTTTTTTTTCTTCTTTTATCTTCAACAGCTCTTTTTGAGCGATTTTTTTTTGGTCACTATAGCCCCTTACTATATGTTCATGCGATGTATAACGTGAAATTGGCAAGATCTTTTGATCTAAAGATCTAATTATCACTTCCCCAGTTTTATAATCTTTATCACACTCTATAATTTGGTTACTTAGCTCTAAAATGTTGTTTATTATTTTCTCAACATCTTCTAAGGCGTTCGAAACGTCTTTAGATGATATACCGTTTTTAAATATATCGCTAAAATTACTGCTATTATCTACTTTTATAGCCATAATTCTCTTGATATACTCCCATACTGTTTGATCTAGATCTTCAAGGCTAACCTCTTGATTTTCTAGATTATCTGCATAGATATCTCCTAAACTATCTGGACCTTCAACTCCTTCTGTAGCAGCCGTTGATGCAGTAGAATCAGTCGATGTTGCTGATCCCAAAATACTACTGTTAGACATTTCACGTTCCGCCATCATTTTAATTGGAGGTCTCCTAAAAAAGTCTCCAAAAAAATCTAAACAATTTCGATCTTCTGATCTTTCTCGAAGCCCCTCACCCCCAACTATATCTATATCTCTAGTATCTAATCTAGAATGTTGTTCGTTTCTTTTCTGATCATACTGTTGAGGTACTTGAGCAGTTACTACTCGTTGAGGTACTTGAGCAGTTACTACTCCTGGTTTAAACATAAACTATCTTATTAGTGTAATTTATCATTTAAATGTGCTCCTTAATTAATTTACTGATAAAGTTAGTAACTAACTATTTTTTTATTTTATTTAAGCACTTTATATAGCCATGCCAAGTTTTTGCTACCAAGAAGCCTGTTTAATTTTTTTATATTTATGTGTAATTTTTAGTTTACTAATTAATTTCTTACAAAAATGAAACTATTTTTATTATTAAATAAATCATGGATACCATTATGTTTAAATGTTTCTATTTTATGAATAAACTCTCTATCTATTATGCTAGTATCCATTTCTGTCATTTCTTTTACCAAATTTGTTAGCTGACTTTGCATAATGCTATCTATTTCTAACTTATTTGTTTTGTATAATTTCATCGAACTTTTTATTCTTAGTTTAAAACCATTCCACTTGCTAGAAAATGCTTCTTTTACAGTTATGATAGATCTAGGGTCTACTTTACTAGAATACTCTATCTGCATACTTTCATACTCATTATAATAAGTACCTGTGTTCTTTAGCATTTTTTGATATTTCTGATAGCACCTATCAAAAACGACACAATCTTTTTATTGTTTTATTAAACTTAATTCTTCTTTTAATTACTATCCATACGCTCTCTAAGTCTGTTTATTAGATTAGTTTCTTGTTTATTAAAGGAACCATATTTGCTACTATCATTTTTTTGTAAGGACTGTTTTTGTCGATTGGAGCAACAACATAACCAATGACAATAATTTTCAAATCCAAATCTCATTATTATATATTTTTACAACAATTAATCTATTCACAAAGAGTATTTACTATATTTCTTCAGATTCATCGTCATAACTCTTTTTCATGACCTTTATGTCCTGAAAAATTTCCTATAGATACCTTCCAGTAAATAAAAACAGCTTCAAAACAACTGAGTGGATGCACCTTTTTTATTTCATCTTTTTCTTCATGTTGTTCATATGCCAATAATGCTTCAAGCTCCTTGCATTTCTCATCATAAAAAAACTGTATTTTATCACTAAACTCTTTTTCCAAATTTAAATATTGATACTCATTAAAACCATCTGCTTGGCTCATCAAATCATAAATATAATTTATATATTTATATAGCTTTCTAATAACCCTATTTTTCATTTTTTTGTCAGAGGATCGTACAATAATTCCCTTTATTTCTTCTATCATTGTGGCTATAGAAGAGAGTGTTTTTTTTATTTTTTCTATATTTTCATTTTGATAGTTTCGATAGGCTGTATACTGTCCAAAGGATTGTGGGGAGTTATATTCATCAAACCCTCTATTTCTTAAAGTTCGTACTCTTCCAGCTGGTGTTATACCAGTATCATCTTCTTCCTTGTACCAAATATTATAATAGTCATTAAAGTCAGCAACTATATCACCAACAGAGTTTCTTAATTCACTTTCTTTATCATGCTTAGCAACACTTTCATTTCCACTCTTAGCACTAAACTCTGTCGGCTGAATCAATCTCTTAATTTGTTTAAATTTCACTTTAATATTAACTAAATTTTCTGATAAAATGTCTGCATTATCAGATACTCTTGCAATATCATCTTGATCTTTATAACCCTTTCTACTTTCTTTGTCACTAACACCTTTATCGTTACTTCGATTTGGTAATTCGAATCCTCTGACATGCATCTTGTTAGTAGAAAACATATTTTATCCTTTTTCTTTTAATAAATTTTAGATTTAACAGAGCAATCTTCATGCCATTTTTATACTATTTACTAACTGGCCCACTTTCGTGTTGTTGATGATTTAAAGAACCCGTTAACCCATCTCAACTGCCTATTTTCCTCGATAACTATATAT
Source organism: bacterium (assembly GCA_002716725.1). Lineage (GTDB taxonomy): Bacteria > Margulisbacteria > Marinamargulisbacteria. The sequence goes on from PBBX01000040.1 coordinate 9,774, forward strand.
AGAACGGCCTATATTAACGATGTTCTAGGGAGGTTTAATAGTTTAGTTTAATGGATGTTGATAGGTGTTATCAACACTCAAATCAATGTGTTTTAAACAAATTTAGGGGCAGTATAATGTTATATTGTTTTTATTTTTTGTTTGCAACACGAATGTGGGCCAGTTAGTTAAAATTATCGTCCTAAAAATTTTTTACTCCAATTTCATACAAAAATGTAAGTCTATACATTTTTGTAATACATTCTATTTCCCTTTCTAATTATAACTTAAGGTTATACTGCACTCTTAGATGATTACGTAACCGTCTCATAAAGGCAAATCCTGGATCTATTTTAATGCTTGGTTCATATTCTTTTATATTTTCTTTGAATAATTCAAAATGTGGCATTGTTTGGTTCATGTATTCTAAATGGCCTATCATATAGCGAATACTAGGATGTTTCTTAGCTAACATATCCACTAGCAAGGCATTGGACCTGATTTGTTCATCCGTTAATTTCCCTTGATCAGATGCCACATTTTCAATCGCTATCGCAGTATGATTAAAGCCAATCACATGCCTTGCCATTAAGGTTGTGGGTAGCAAACTATAAATCGTGCCATCTTGATCAACCACATAATGTGTTCCTACATTAACATCGCCATAGCTAGCTAACCGATTACGACTTTTCGAAATGTTATCTGATTCAAAGGCAGCTAATGTTTGTTTTAATGTTGCTATTGCCGAATAGTGTATTACTATCATCTGAGGATTAATTAAATTAGCATGATCTAAGCCATAATGGGCCTTTGCATAACTTTTCATTAATTCATAGCGTTTTTCAGATTGAATCGGATGATCAATCATTAAATCAAGTTTTGTTTGTGCTACACCTATTTTTAGGCTTACTATTAGATAGACCATCACTATTATTATTTGTTTTAGTTTCATACTAATTTAGTATACCTTTTTTAAAGATTAGTGTGCAAATAATCTTGTTTTTTCTTTATATATCTAAAATGTTATACTAGGCATTATGTCAGATAATATTAATCATTTAGCTAGGGATTCGGTTCAAAAGATCCCTGATTATACACCCGGTCATTCGATCGCAGCTATTAAACAAGAAACCGGTCAATCCTCTTTCATAAAATTAGCCTCTAACGAAAACCCTTTGGGCTGTTCTTTATCAAAAGATGAACTCACTCGCTGTTTTATTGATAGCGATGTTTATCCTGATATTAACACCCACCCACTTCTTGAAAGTCTTTCGAAAAAACATCAGGTTTCAATAACTCAGCTTATCCTAGGTAATGGTAGTGACGAAATTTTTCAAACTCTTGCGTTAGCTTTTTTAAATCCCAATGATAGCGTTCTTAGTGCGGAGCATACGTTTTCTGTCTATAAGTCTGCTACTGTATTGATGGGTGCTACTTACATTCCTATTTCTATGAAACACTATGCTTATGATTTCCAGGCTATTTGTGAGGCTATTACCGATCAAACCAAACTTATTTTTATCGCTAACCCTAACAACCCAACCGGATCATATTTAAGCTATGATGAACTCAGCACGTTTTTATCTCAGATCCCCAATCATGTCATCGTTGTACTTGATGAAGCGTATAAAGATTATGTTGAAACAGATCCTCTAGATAGTAATCTTAGCTTACTTCATTCCTATCCTAACCTAATCATCACCCGGACCTTTTCTAAAATTTATGGATTAGCTGGACTTCGGATTGGTTATGGCATGGCTCATGAATCACTTATTAGAGTACTTAAGAAAGTACGGTTACCCTTTAATGCAAATATAGCAGCTCTTAATGCAGCTCATTTAGCCTTAGAGACCAAGGCTGATTTTGTTCGTGAGTCTCAGGTTATGAATCAAAGGGGCTATGCTTTGTATAAGGATGCCGCGGCCTCTTGGCCTGTGCAGTGTTTACCCTCTTCAGGAAATTTTGTATGTTTAGTGATGACTCAGCATAGTGCTGAAGATGCATTTAATCACTGCCTTAACCATGGGTTTATTATCAGAAAATTAACCTCGTTTGGCTTACCCAATGCGATTCGTATTACGATTGGCAAACCCAATCATAATAACGATATGATTGCCTGTTTAAATCAATTTTTTGGATCTACATCATACCCATGACATCCCTTAACAAAACGGCTTTAACGTCACTTCATCATAAACTCGGTGCAAAATGCACGTCATTTGCGAATCATGAACTACCCATCTGGTTTAGCACAATGAAAGATGAACATCTTGCCGTTCGTAATGATGCAGGCATGTTTGATATTGCTCATATGGGGGTGTTTTTAATTACGGGTTCTAATAGTGAGTCTTTTTTACAAAAACTATCCTGTAATTCACTGATTAAAGCTCGATCTGATACCATGATTTACTCTATGTTTTTAAATGAATCTGGAATGATCTTAGATGATGTCATGTTGGGTTGTCTTGATAACAGCTGGTATCTCGTTGTAAATGGGGCGAACAAAGGCAAAATTAGAACTTGGATGCAGGATCATATCATGTCTGATGTGATGATTCGTGATTGTAATATTGATCAAACACTGATTGCTGTTCAGGGTCCTGACGCTGTTAATAACTTATCTCAGGTGCTAGATTCTGATCTTACTAAGATTAAACGATTTGGAATGAGCTTGGTTTCATGGCAGGGATCGGATGTCCTAACTACTCGAACTGGTTATACTGGTGAAGATGGATTTGAGTTATTAGTTGCTAATGAGCATATCCCTCAACTGTGGCAAGCGCTATTAGATACAGGGATCACCCCTTGTGGCTTGGCTGCTCGTGATAGCCTACGTATCGAGGCAGGTTTACCTCTATATGGTCAGGAATTGTCTGAAACCATTCATCCGTTAATGACACGCTATGCTTGGGTTGTTAAATGGGATCATGATTTTATTGGCAAAGCATCACTTCATGCTCTAAAAACAAACTCGTTTCAAAAAGCGGTTGGTCTTGAGTTGTCTGAAAAGCTAATCGCAAGACCTAACTATGTGATTCAAGAAGGGGGTGTTATTACCTCTGGGACCTTGGTTCCTCAAACACAAACATCAATTGCCTTGGCCTTTGTTGAACCTGATTTTTCAGAGCTTGGATCTCAGGTACATGTTATGATTCGTAATAAGGTTGTTGCTGCCTCGGTGGTTCAGGTACCCTTTCGTTAATAGCGTCTAAAATTGACTGTCTTTTGAGGCTTTGATAGGCTTGCTTGATGAAAAAAGACTTTTGGAAACATTTACCAAAGCCTATTGTTGGCTTAGCCCCCATGGATGGATACTCGGATTCAGCTTTTCGAAGGGTTTGTCGAGCGGTTAATCCTAATATTGTTACTGTAACTGAATTTACGTCTGCAGATGGCCTTAGTTTTGGTGCTGAACGCCTCAAACAAAAATTAGCATTTCACCCGAGCGAGAACCCTGTTTTTGCTCAAATTTTTGGCAAAAATACAGAAACATTTATTCTTGCTACCAAGGTCTGTGAAGATATGGGCTTTGCTGGTATTGATATTAACATGGGCTGTCCGGCCAAAAAGGTGGTTAAATCAGAACATGGGGTAGCCTTACGAAAAAACACGGAGGCTGCTTGCAGATTGGTAGAGGCTGTGGCTAACAATACAGACTTACCTGTATCGGTTAAAACACGTTTAGGCTGGTCTGATGCATCAGGTCTTATTCCATTTTCTAAAGCTATTCAAAATGCAGGGGCTGATATGTTGTGCTTACATGCACGCACGTATATGGAACCCTATAATGTACCGGCTCAATTTGAACATCTTTATGCGTTAAAGCCCGAACTGGACATCCCACTAATTATTAATGGGGGGATTACGTCTTTGCAAGATGGGTACCAAAAACTAGGTAATTGTGATGGGTTTTATATTGGCCAAGCAAGTTTTGGAAACCCTTGGGTCTTTTCTGAAGCAGGTGCACCTAAAACATTTGCTGAAAAATATCCGCTTATTCTAAAACACACCCAATGGCTCATTGAGCATAAAGGTGAGTCTGTTGGAACCCGAGAAATCCGAAAACATCTGTTGCAATATGTTAAAGGAATTCATAATGCTAAAGCCTTTCGTAGTCAATTGGTGCATGTAAAAAATCTTGCAGACGTCAAAGTCGTCTGCGAGACTATTTGTGAATATGATAAGGTTTTTTTAAAAAATTTAGCCTAAAATTATTTTAATAACTCTCTAAATTAGCTAGTGGTATTGAACACAAACATTTTTTATATTTATATGTTAGTTTTCCTAAAACATATTTCATACTTTATAGTTGCTATAGTAACGTTTATTTAAAAATCATATTTTGCATA